>JAYUOX010000294.1:0-3643 GCA_043760595.1 Cytophagales bacterium | reverse complement strand
TGAACGCAATTATAGCATTATCACTTTTTGGAATAAGTAGTTTATTTCTCGGTTTTTTAAATAACCGTAAAATATTATTACCCGCAACCCTAATCTTTCTCCTGTTTGCATTAGGTCTGAATTTCGCAGACTGGAACCATGAATACCTTTGGTTCAACTCGATGTTGAGGACCAATAATTTATCAATCAATTTTACAACAGTAATCTTAGTTTCAACCTTATTGGTAGTTGCCATTTCAAGAGGGTTTGGGGATGATGAAGAACATTCTCATCCAGCTGAATACTACGCAATCTTGATGTTCTCGGTCGTGGGAGCAATTATGATGGTAACTTACGAAAACTTGATAATGCTTTTCGTAGGCTTAGAAATCCTTTCCGTTTCAATGTATGTCCTCACAGGCTCAGATAAGCGTAATTTACGTTCAAACGAAGCCGCTTTGAAATACTTTTTAATGGGTTCTTTTGCTACTGGCATACTTCTTTTTGGCGTAGCCTTGGTTTATGGAGCAACGGGTTCATTCGATATTCATGGCATAGGTTTAGCAGTAAAAGATGCCAAATCCCAAATGGGCGGAATATACGGACCAATTCTGACTGCGGGTGTTATTATGATGTTAGCGGGTTTATTATTCAAAATTTCAGCCGCACCATTCCACTTCTGGACACCTGATGTGTATGACGGAGCTCCAAGTTTGTTTACTGCATTCATGTCAACCGTTGTGAAAACAGCGGGCGTTGCAGCCACTTATCGTTTGCTTTCAACTGCCTTTCCAGATATGTACGGAACGTGGGGAAATCCAATGATTTATATTACGGCGATAACGTTAATCATTGGAAATCTTACCGCCGTTTATCAACAAAGTTTCAAGCGAATGTTGGCATATTCAAGTATTTCGCACGCTGGATATTTATTAATTACGGTCTTAGCAAAACGACCAGAAACTAATTCATCGATTTTGTTTTATTCATTGGCATATTCAATTGCAACGATTTCAGCTTTTGCCGTTTTGATAGTAGTTTCAGAAGCAAAATCTAAGGCAGGAAAGCCTGATGAGAGTTTTGATGCCTTAAATGGTTTATCTAAAAACAATCCATTCTTAGCATTTGTCCTGACAATTTCAATGCTTTCATTGGCAGGAATTCCGTTAACAGCAGGTTTTTTCGGAAAGTTTTTTATCTTTACGGATGCTTTTGCTAATCCATCTGGCATTTTTAAAAGCCTTTTAGTGATTGCCGTATTGATGTCAGCCGTTGGTATTTATTATTATTTCAAGCCAATTATTGCCGCATACATGAGAAATGGAGATACTGAAAAAATCGAAATTTCACCCATTTATAAGTACACGCTTATCCTCACAACCATCTTGACTATTCTTTTGGGTATCGCCCCTGATTTAGTCAAAAAACTATTTTAACACATTGTCTAAATCAAATTTATTAAATAAAAAAGACCTCATTGCCTATTTTTTAGTCGCAGGAACTGGTGCTGTCGTACAATTGATAGCAGGAAGTATTTTACGTAATAAACTCCAGCTATCATACACAGATGCCATTTCATGGGCATATTTGATTTCCTTTATCGTTGGCTTTGTACTTACTAAAATGTTCGCATTCGATGCTCGCAATACCAATCAAACCCGTCGTGAAATGTTGAAGTTTATGATGGTAGCGGCAGGTTCATGGGGAATAACGGTTTTCTTTTCAGTAACAACCCTAAAATTTGTAGAAGCATCACTCGGCAAAAATACCATGACTTTACCATTCCTCTCAAAACCCATGAATATCAATGAGTTAAGTTGTCAGATTGTAGGAATGGGTGTAAGTTTCGTTTTTAATTATATTCTCCACAAAACTTTTACTTTCAAGAGTACAGGTTTTTATAGCCGTCTGAAAAAATTGGTTTCATAATAAAATGGTATTAGGGTTTAGGTGCTGGGGATTAGTAATTAGCCGATATTACAATCCTTTTGTTTGAAAGCTAATAGCCAAATGCCAAAAGCTACTCAAAATAGTATTTATCTAAGAAAGACCTTCTCGAAAACACTAAAATATCTTCATCAATATTAAAGTTATGATTAATTTTTAAGCTATTTTAAGAATAAAATTGCACTATTTTGTTTTAATTTATGTAGAAAACAAGATTATTTGTCAATTATTAAAATTTCCTTAAAATTTCTTCACAATTGCTTGCATAGGATTAAACTTACTTATAAATTTGTAATGATTTACAAACCCAAATCACCACACAAAATGAAAAAATTCTTTGCATTCGCATTAGTAGCTTCAATGATGACATTGGCTGCTTGTTCTGGAAACAAAACTGAAGGTACAGCTGTTGATTCTGCTGCTGTAGTTCTTGATTCTGCTGCTACAGTTCTTGATTCTGCTACAACAGTTCTTGATTCTGCTGCTACAATGGCTCCTGATACTACTAAGAAGTAATATCAATCTGTTATAGTTTCTTTCGAAAGAACCCAAGAGAGTCCTGACTAAGTCAGGACTTTTTTTATGTCTTATGATTTGAGTAATTTATTATCTTTGACAAAACTATATTTTAAAAATGCCCGATAAAAAATCTCGAAATTATTGGTGGCTCAATGCTAATCCTCGCATCTGGTCGATTGATTCATTCAAAATCAATCAAACTCAGCATTATACCTCTTATAATGAGTTTGGGAATAAGCGTAGGATTTACAAGAATTTTGAGCTGGTGCAGAAGGGCGACATGGTTGTAGGTTATGAATCTACGCCCGTAAAGCAAATCAAGGCAGTTTTTGAGATAACTGAGCCTCTACACCGTGATACAAAATTAGGTGAAGTCATTACTTTTAAATACAGGGAAAAAGTTCCTGAACCGATTGATTGGTTGGAATTAAAATCATTGCATTTTTTCAAGGATTCTGAAATATTAAAGAATAATCAAGGCAGTTTATTTAAACTCACGGAAGAAGAATTTGAAGCAATTCAAGCGATGATTGATGCTCAGAAAGAGGCTTTGCAAAGTGAGGATATTCTGATTCCTTATGAACGAAAAGATGCTTTGAAAGACTTGTTCATTGACGATGAAAAATTTGATGAAATAATTGATACCCTTCGATACAAGAAAAATATTATCCTTCAAGGTCCTCCTGGCGTAGGTAAAACCTTCATTGCCAAGCGATTAGCTTATACCCAAATAGGTACGCAAGACGATTCTCGAATCAAAATGGTTCAATTTCATCAGTCATACAGTTACGAAGATTTTATCCAAGGGTTACGTCCCGATGATTCGGGTGGATTTAAGTTGAAAAATGGTGTTTTCTACGAATTTTGCCGACAAGCTCAACGCAATTCTGGGATTGATCATTTCTTTATTATTGATGAAATTAATCGTGGAAATTTGAGTAAAATCTTCGGAGAATTGCTCCTTTTAATTGAATCAGACAAGCGTGGAAGAGCTAATGAAATGGCTTTGACCTACGGAGATAAAGATTCAGAACCTTTCTATGTGCCTGATAATCTGCACATTATTGGAACAATGAATACCGCAGACCGTTCATTAGCAATGATTGATTATGCGTTAAGAAGACGATTCGCCTTCATTTCTCTCGAACCACTTTTTAATGAAAAATTTATTGAATTTTTACTAACGAAAGGTATTGAA
>JAYUOX010000293.1:0-32227 GCA_043760595.1 Cytophagales bacterium | reverse complement strand
ACTTCAACCCAAAATCCATCATTAACGTATATGGCACTCACGGCTCGTGCGGCTGATTATGCGGTAAAGGAGATGCGGAAGGGGAATTTGTAGGATTTTTAGCTTTTTTTGAAAGTCGTAAGGTTGCCTTTGGGGGTGGTTTTACGGCTTTTTTTATTGGGGTGTTAACGTTTAATAAAATTATTTGGTGATATAAGTGGAAAAGACTATGTTTGTCTTATTGACTCTATGGTTAAGATTAAAAGATACTTCTGATATCGTAAAATATGGAAAGAATCACACTACAAAAAGTAAAATGCACATAAATAAAAAACGCCATTCTGTACATATGATACAGTTATATTCAAGTAAAATAGAAAACTAAATAAAAAAAATATGGACCCAATAACAACAACTATCATCGCAGCAGTATTAATTGATTTAGTAAAAACAGGTGCTCAAAAAGCATTTGAAAAAGGTTCTGAGCAAATTGGAGAAAACTCGATAAATTGGCTTAAATCTATTTTTTTTAAAAATGAAAAACCGAAAGCTGTAGTCGAAAGTATCATTTTAGAGCCTCAAAACAAAGATTTACAAAATAAAATTGACATTCTAATTGAAAATGACATAGAAAATACTCCTTCAAATAAAATATATTTAGAACATTTATTAGAAAAATATAAATCTTCAACTATATCTAATACCATTTTACATAGTAAAAATGTTGTAACTGCACCCATAATTGCAGGAGGAAATGTTGTAATTGGAGATAAAATAATATTATGATGGATACTTATTTATCTAAAAATGTTTCTAATGCCAGGATTGATGCAAAAGGAAACGTAACAATAGGAGATACTATCATTTTCAATGCAAGAAATGTTCAAGATTATATTGATTTGAATAAATCGTTAGAAGAAATAATTAAGCAAATTGAAAACACTAACGACTTTATTAAAAGTTATCCGCAAGACAATCGTTTTCAAGAAACCCTCAAAAAGTTATTAGCAGATAAACAAAGCATTGATATAAAAATATCTCAAACAGAAAATGAAATATTAACCTTTGCAAATGAAATATATAGAGTACCACATTCAAAGGAGGTACATAGAGAAGTATTAGAACTATTAAAAATAGGTGATTTAAGTAAAGCAAAAAATAAACTCTCGATTAGTACAGATAAGTCTATAGTAAATAAATTGATTAGCAACAAGAATAAAATTGAAGATATTATTCTTAAAATAAATAAAGATGCACAAGAAAAGGCTTATGAATGCTTCTTATTTGCAAAAATAATAATTTTAGAGAAAAACCTGAATTGGTATAGTCAGGCTTGTAGATTATTTGAAGATGCAATTAAATTAGATGAAAGATATGAGTATGTAATGGATTATGCAGTATTTCTACAACAACATAATGATTTGATTAAGTCGGAGCAGTATTATAATCAATGGGAAAATTTGATTGATAAAGCCGACCCAAACTATAGTTATAAATTTGCGACTTATCTTAACAGTTTAGGCAATAAATATACCAGACAAAATAACCTGATTAAAGCCAAAGAGATAATAGAAAGGTGTCTTTCAATTAAAAATGCCTTTAACGGACAGATTAATAAGCAATTCCGGAAAGCCTCTTTAGCTGTTTCATTAAACAATTATTCACAAATACTGACCAGATTAGGTAAATTTAAAGATGCTGGTATCTACGCAAAATGTGCATATAAAATTAGGAAAACTTTGTATTATGTAGATTCCGATGAACATAAAAGTTTTTATATTTCATCCTTATTGTGTTACGGTTCTTACTTAGCATCTTGTGAAGATTATCATAATGCAAAAAAGCTATTTGAGGAAGCTTCTAATCTATTGGGGAACAATTTTAATTCCTTGACAGAGGATGAATTAGAAGATTCTGCATTAAGCTATAATAATTTGGGATGTACCTTAGCAGATGACGGTCAGTATGATGATTCATTACATTATTTAAATATATGCTTGACTGTTCGTGAGCAATTAGCATCAAAGAATCCTCAGAAATTTAATCAAGAAGTAGCCAGAACTTTTATGAATATTGGAACAGTATTTAAAGAGCAGGGAAAGTATGGTAATGCAGAAGAGTATTTTTTAAAATCTTTAAATATTTTAAATAGTAGCAATGAGACTAATAAAAACGCTATTTTCCATTATTTGTCAGCTACTATAGCTAATTTGATACTTCTTTACACTGAGCAATCCTTTGAGTTGAAAAAAATTGAAAAAATATTTGATGAAGCTCATAAGTTATGGCTTTTAAATAATTATTCTGATCAACACCTTAAAATAGCAATAGGGAATGGTCTAATTTTCTTAAAGCATGATAATTATTCTTATGAACAATATTTAGTAAAATTTATGGAGGAATTTGCAGAAGTAGGTAAAAAATACTTTGTGAATAATGTAATCAGTTAACAATCTTCTATTAGACTCAAACTATTCGTAATATACCCCAGAGTATCCAGAGAATTACCTCCATCCCCCAAACCAATCAAAGCATCCGCTCATTATCCGACTCAGCAAAAACCAAAAACATCCACCCAAACCAAAATCCAGGTGGATGTTTTTCAAAGCCCAACCCTCTCCCCAACCACAACAACCTCAAACCCACCCCCAATCAATTCCCGTCGCTCTTTCGATTTACGTTGCAAAACAGGATTAGTATGGTTGAGGTGAATAAATCGAACTTTATTTTTTTGTGCTTTGGGTAGCGTTTTGAGTAAATCCATCGTTTCGGAAATGAAAGGGTATGATACTTCGCTCATGGGGCGGGCGATTTCTTTCAATATCAACAAAAAAGGTCAGTATCACTACCGACCTTTTGTTATTTATCTTCTTCCAATTTCACATGACCCCAATTCTCCCCTGAGCGAATGCGGTTAAGTTGTGTGTGCGTGATACCAAACTGCTTCGCAATCATTTTCAAACGGCTTTTATCTGATTTCAACATTTTCTTTATCATCATAACCTTACTAACGGTCAATTTGTAGTTCTTAGTCCGAACAGGAATTACCCTATCCTTCACCGCAGGATTTTCACGATTGTGGATGGTCATTTCATCACGAGTAGCCCATTTTATGTTTTCCCAATAATTGTTCAATTTATCATGGTCAAGGTGAAGAACAAATTTCCTATCGGGGTCATCTCCTTTGGACAAAAAGAACTCTGCTACTAATTTGTGAACATAACGGTTGAGTGATTTGTTACCTTTCACTCTGATATTCAGCGACTTATACCCTTGTATTTTTGAACCCCCAATGATGTCGCCATTCTGAGGGTCATTCTGAAAACTCCTTAAACGTCCATAATTTGAAACTTGATAGATGGGGGGATTTTCAGTTTCTGGAAAAGGAATTTCTATCCACTTTTCATTCCAAAAACTGATATTTTTTTTCATACCGAAGCCTACTTTTTTCTCTGTCATAGATTTGATTATACAGTAACGATAACACTATACGACACCAACTTTCTGTTTTTTTTGAATGTTTGAAAAAATACGCTTTTTTTTATATTATTCCTCAATTACATAAATTCTACATTCTCCTTTAGTCAAAGCGGTTATTGGAAGTATTAATTTTTCGCCATTTCCCCACAGCTCTGATTGATTACTCGAATAATAGGCTTCTGTATTTTTCAGAATATTTCTCAACAAATCCGTTTGTAAACTATGCTCTATATCTAAATTTACCACAAAAATATATGTTGGATTCTCTACTTGTGTCCAAGCAATTACTTTATTTTTTGCTGTCAAGTCAGGCTCAATCAACCATCTAACTAATTGATTTTCAATTATTTGATTAATTTTTTCAGAAATATTTTTTATAATACCCAAGTTTTGAAATAAGTCTCCATTCTGTCCCCATTGATACTTTCCGTGTGTAGCTTTTTCTCCTTCTGAAAGTTGAAAGACGTACAACTTAGTGTAATGTTCATTTGGGGCGGGTTCTGGATGTGGGTCTCTTTGTTCAAATCCTAAACCCATATATGAAGGCATATCCGTCAAAAACAAACCCATAAACATTCTGACTTCATTGCCTTTCAGATAAAATTCATCAAAACGTGGGTCGTCTTTATCGGCGGTCATAATGGTAAAATTTGGAGCAAATTTACGAGTCGTCAACAGGTTATGATAACGAGCAAATTCTGAAATAAATCTTTCAGAACCCACCACCATCGACTGTAAATCTCCCAAGGTTGAGTCTGTGTCTGAATCCTCCAAATGGTCTTCTTCAATGCCGTAAGCCATCGTATTGGGTGGTGCTAAAAAACTCTCGGCAAAATACCCAAATGAAGGTTTATCCTGACGAATTATTTTTTTAATATATTTATGAATATCATAATAATCGTCTGATTTTGAATCACTTACGTTACAATTCATCTGCACGTGCGACATATCTCCCCGCATGAAATCAAAATTATAGTCCTTGGCAAAACCTTCATATTTTTGAGCCATATACTCCCACACGCTGACCCTTGGCTTGCCAAAATCTATTTCCCAGTTATCATTATTATCTTTATTTTCAAAGAGTTTTACTCGTGCCAAAGGTCCAAAAACTCTTGACATTTTTTCGGGTTTCGTAATCACATAATCTCGCCAAACCCTTCCATCATCATCCACCGTTTTGGCTTCTTCTCGATTATCTACTTCCAAACCTCTGTACGGAGGAGCCATCGTAGCGGGTACGGGTTCGTAACCTTCTGAAAACAAATGACTTATCAATTTATTTCGTCGCTGTGTACGTCCTTCGAGGTTATTTTTTTCTCCAAACAAAAACCGCAAACGAGTTTCTTCTGGAAAAACCTCATTATCAAAGAACTTTTCTTTTTGTCTCGGGTAATACTCCGAAAAAGTGCCTCCGTGTTGATAAATAAAATCCAAAATTCGTTCCTGTACTTTTTCGTGCAGATTTTCGGAATGATCAGTAATTTCAAATTCTCGGCGTTGCAACCATTCAAAAAACTGAGGATTTGCCAAGGCAATTTCTGAATAACGGTCAGTATGAGGAATAACGTCCATGCCCACCGTTTTGCCCATCAAATGCAAGAGATTTGTAATGACTTTCAACTGTTTTTCAACGGTATTGAGATGCGGAAAAGCAATGGCTAACTCAGCATCAAAAAACTCGGGATTGATATTCCAACTGGCAATTCCGTAGAGACTCGCCACTACGCCACATTCCCAAATAGGCAAAAGGTGAATCGAAGACTGTGTTTGGGGCAGTGTGAGAGCATATTTGACCACATTACAAAAACTTCCAATCGTCCTGACATTAATACCCACCATATTTACTGTTTTCAACCATTCTCCGTTTGCATTTTTCTGCACAGGACTCTCAACCGTATTTTCGGGATTGAGTGCTTGAAAAAATGGAGCTTGTCCAAAACGTTTTTCCAAAATATACGCCAACTGTACGGCAGGAATTTGGACGGCTTGCTCGGGGAGCAAATTGGGTATAAATGATTGATTTTGAGCTACATACAGAGATATAGCCGTCTGTTGATTATTCGTCCAGAATTGACAAAAACCCTCATACGTATCAGGAGCGGTCATAAATGTTTGATAAAAATGGTCTTATTTTCTTTGGGCGAACTAAAAGTTCCTCAAAAAACGTTATGAAATTAAGGAAAAATCTGCAAAAAATACGCAAAAGATTGCAAGAATTTGCAAAACGATTTTAAAAAACATTGATACTAAATGAATACATTAATCATCGGAGCATCCACAAATCCAGAGCGTTATGCTTTTAAAGCGGCAAATAATTTATTAGCTCACGGTCATAAAATTGAACTGGTAGGACAAAAAGAGGGGGAAGTTTTGGGGCATAAAATTCAAGTGAATTACCCTGATTTTGAGGATATTGATACCGTAACGATGTACGTAGGGGCAAAAAACCAACCTGATTTATACGACTATATTCTCAGACAAAAACCCCGTAGAATTATCTTTAATCCTGGCACAGAAAACCCTGATTTTGAGGACATTGCAAATAAAAACGGGATTGAAACAGAGGAAGCGTGTACGTTGGTTTTGTTGGCTACTGGGCAGTATTAGGAGTTTGGAGTTATGAGTGCGGAGTTAATTTTTAAAACTCCGCACTCGAAACTCATAACTCCAAAAAATCCTCACAAAGCTAAAACCCAAGGTTAAAGCAATGTGAGGATTTATGAGAAACTGTTTTTAGAACGAAGGAATCAAGGTAATATTATAAGGAATCGAAAATTGGTATTTCCTAATTCCTCAATCCCTAAAACTACTTACCCGCTACCAATGTAATATCTAAGTTAAATACGTCGTCAATGGCTTTGTCACCGATTGAATCAAAGAATTTCTTAGAACCATACTTCACCCCGAAGTCTGTTCTATCAACTGGGATTGAAGCTGTTGCCGTTACTTTTCCAGCTACCATTGACACTTTCGCAGGGAATGTCATTGACTTCGTTACGCCGTGCATGGTCAAATCTCCCGTGATATTTCCACCAGCTACTTTCGTAATTTTGAAAGTTGAAGTTGGGAATTTTTCTACTTCAAAAAAATCACCCGTTGTGATGTGTCCGATGAACTTTTTGTTATAATCTGCATTGGTAATATCTGTACAAACGATTGATTTCATGTCGATTACAAAATCTCCACCCGTTACAGTTTTACCGTCTGATATCAATGAACCCGATGCCAAACCGATATTTCCTTCGTGCTGTCCTGTAACTTTCTTAGCCAACCAATGAATAGTACTTGCCTTGGTATCTACTGTTAAGGTTACTGCTTTTTTACCTCCTTTCTTAGGAGTTCCTGCTACTACTACTACATTTGTAAATAGTATAGCTACCAACATAATGGTGATGAATTTAATTGCTTTCATTTTATTGTTAAAATTTAATTGTTAATTATTGAAATAGATTTTGTTAGTTTTGTTTCCGTATCAAGGTCATTCGACTGTCTCATTTTATCTAAAAGATTACTCAATTGCAAGGCTTCGTCTTCGGTCAAATTATGTAATTGTTCTTCCCATCTATTCTGTAAGACATCTAATTCAAGCAATAAATCAAGTCCTTTTTGTGTGATTACTACATCTACTGCACGGCGGTCATCAGGACATACTTGCCTGACTACCAAGTCTTTAACTAAAAGTTTGTCTACTAAACGAGAAGCATTAGACATTTTGTCCAACATTCTTTCGATAATAGCAATGACTGTAATAGGATGAGGATATTGCCCTCTCAAAATTCTGAGTACGTTATACTGTTGTAGGGTCAAATCATGAGGCTTAAAAATTTCCATTTGCATAGAAGTAAGCCAATTGTTGGTGTAAACAATATTGATGACAGCCTTGGTATAGGACGACTTGAAATGCGATTGTTTTATGTCTTTTTCTAAGCTCATATTTTTGACAGCACAAATTTAATGTATAAACATTTAATGTCAATGTATTTAATTGTTAATTTTTTGTTAATTTTTATAAATACCTAATAATCAATTGTTTACGCTTTTTTCTACCATCCGTGTGAGTAAATTGCTCAATAATTGCAATTCAGATTCTTCAATCTTAAAAAAAGTTTGTTCCCAATGAAATATCAAATCGCTTAAATCATCAAAAAGCTCCACTCCTTCCTCGGTGAGTTTTACATCGACAGAACGCAAGTCTTGAATTGATTTTGCTTTGACAACTAAATTTTTAGCAATCAGTTTATCGACCAAACGAGAAGCATTAGACATTTCGTGAATCATATTTTCAATAATATGATTGACCGTAGTAGCTTGGGGGTAGCAATCTCGCAGAATTTTGAGAACGTAGTATTGTTGTTCTGTGAGATTATGTGGTTTCAGAATCTTGGCGTACTGACTCGTGAGCCAACCCTCAGTGTACATCAAATTGACGGTTAATTTATTGTACGGGTTTTTGAAACTCTTTTGTTTGATGTCTTTTTCAATGGACATAGAGAGCGGATTATTAATAACTCAGGAAACAAATATATGTAACGACTCTTAATGTTAATACATACATTTAAGCATATTTATTGTCAATTGTTTAAGAAAATTATTAAACGGTAGGGGGTTTTAGTTCTGAGTTTGTTGACAAGAGTAATACCAAGGATTAAAATTATCGGTTCTTCTACGATTTGTGTGGGATTTAACGTAGAACAGGTTTCCAACCTGTTCATTGGACTCCGTGAACAGATTGGAAAACCTGTTCTACTATCAATCCCGACTATGCGTCTCAGTATAAATAATAGTAGAACCAAATTACCTAAAAGGAACAATCTCAGGAGCTGAAATATCAAAATCTCGCAAACGAAGATTGTACGTATCATTAAACGCAAAATTGAGCGTTCTGACATCTGGAACATTAGGGAAATATGAGAATTTTAACTGAAAAGTACTGAACGTTAAATTCTCATTACGCAAGCGAATGCCTATGCCCACGCCCGTGTAAGGTACTCGATTAATCAAAAATTGCCCTTTGGGATTCACAAAGGCAAAATCCGCTTGAAAGAAAGGAGCAAGACGAAAACCTACAAAATTGAGCCTCGAAAAAAACACAATCTGGTAACCCAATCCTAACTTTTCAGTCCCCCAAAGTTTATCACTATTGACATCCAAAATCCCGTTTTCACGATTGACGTTTACGAACTCACCCGTGTAACGATTGAGTCCGAGCGAGTACCTAAAATTGACAAAATGACGGACTGGTATTCTTCCACGGTACAGGTGAAGGGTACTGAAATAATTGGATTCTATACTCAGACCTGTCGTCCCGTTTGAATATCCTCCAACATTGACTAATCCATAAACGTAGCCCGCTTTGCCAATGTACTGTCCTTTGGCGAGTTTCACACCAACGTATTGCCGTGTCCCGAAGGCATCTGATTTTTCAACTCCTGCTACTACAGTTGCCAAATATCCGTAGGGAACGTCCTCGGTTATTCCGAAACCATAAATCAAAAAGTCACGTTTATAACGTCTATTCGAGAAGCCAATACCCATCAAATAATCTCGGTGGTTACGGAAAGATTGGTTAGTGTCCGCCGATACTTCTGGACGTACTGTATAAGAAATATCCGCAAATCGAGCATTCAAAACCATGCGAGTTCGCTGTTGAATTTCTTTGCTCAGAAAAGGAACTTTGAAGGCATATCCCATCCAAAAATCCAATGAGTTACGATTGAGTGGGAAAGTAAAAGCGGTGGAGTCGTTGATTTTATAAACTGAGCCATCATTTCCTCGAAAAGCATTGATTAAATTACGGTCATTGGTCAATTCAAAGCTACCCGCCAATTTCATATCAGGAGTCAGGAATGGACGAAAGACCCTTACGCCATAGTGCGTAGTATTTCTCCGTAGTTCTATCTCGCCTTGTCCTGTTACAAAAGTCCTTCCGATGTAGGGAATGGTGTATTGGGAGTAGTATTCTAAGGCAGGTTTTTCGTTAGAATTTAGGTAAAAATTATTTCGCCAAGAATGCCCTAAGCCCCTGAAATTTACCTGATTAATCCCTACATAAAAGTCCTTAAAACTATTAAAACCAACATCGGGAAGGATAGACCAAATGTCTTGGGTGATGACCAATAAATCCACCAAATTAGGGTATTGAGCATCGGGCAAAACCAAGATTCGGGCATCGTGGAGGATAGAACTCCTACGCATCAAACGCTCGTTATCACGCAACCTATCAGCATTTATAATATCGCCCACATCAAACATCAAGAAGGATTTGCGGATGACTTTTTCTTTGGTATTGGTGTGTAATGAATTCAAAAAACGGTCAAAACCTTCCGCAATACGGGTGGTATCGACAATACTTTCACCAAAAACTTGTTTTCTTTTTACATAGATTTTACGAATCACTCGCCCTTCGTAATCTTTAAAAGGATTATCTTCTACTTGCAAAACTTCCTGACCATCAGGACTTTGCGTGTAAACATCTCTAAAAAGAGCATTGTAAATTTCGTTGAGAATTTTATTTTTCGAGAATCGTTTTTTCAACCTCGTAAACATCAAACTATCCTTCGTAGATTTTGTACTGACGACTTCAACGGGTTTACGTTGGGCAGCCTCCGCAGACTTTCTTTGGGTAGTTGCTGGGGGTGATAGCTGAGTGGTATCTTTTTTCTGGGCGAATCCCGAATATGCACAAAAAATGACGAAGCATAAAACCTTAGTCAATAATTTGAAAGAATATGAATAATTTTGTAAAATTAATTCCATGATAAAATAAATAAAAATGCTACAACTCAATAGACCGCTACTTTTAGCCTCCAATTCACCCCGCCGCCGACAACTTTTGCATGATGCAGGTTTTGAATTTACGGTAAAGGTAAAAGATACCAACGAAGATTTTTCAGAAACCATGCCAGCCATTGAAGTTCCCGAGTATTTGGCTCGCAAAAAAGCGGAGGCTTTTCGAGAAGAGCTTGATAATCAGATAGTTCTAACGGCTGATACCATCGTAGTGGTTGATAACGAAATCCTAAATAAACCAAAAGATGCGTCAGAAGCAAGCATGATGCTCAGAAAATTATCGGGACGACAACATCAGGTCATTACGGGCGTGTGTATTATGACACAAGAAAGCACAGAATCGTTCATTGATATTGCCCAAGTTTTCTTTCGTGAATTGACAGATTTTGAAATAGATTATTACATCAAAACCTGCCGTCCGTTTGATAAAGCGGGTGCTTATGGCGTTCAAGATTTTATCGGAATGGTGGGTATTCCACGCATGGAAGGCTCCTATTTTACGGTGATGGGCTTGCCTGTGCATAAGGTTTATGAGGGGTTGATGAAGTATTTTTTGTGATTCCGTTGGTTTGATTTGGGAATAATCCGTTAATTTTATAAATATGTATTTCCATTAACCTTTTATAAATAATCATGAAAAAACTTATTTTACTATTTGCCCTGCTATGGGCGAAATGGCTTCCTTCTGTTGGTCAAGCCGTAACAACTGAACCTGCCTTCCCGAATGGCGACCAAGAAATCACCCTCATTTTTGACCTTACACTCGCCAAAGATGCCCGTGCCAAAGGACTTTTGGGCAAAACGAGTGATGTATTTTTGTGGTCAGGAGCGGGTACAACCGAAACGGGAGATGCTTTTCAGTATCAACCCGCTGGACAAACCAATTTTGCCGCTCCTTTCGACAAAGGCAAAATGACCTCACTCGGAAATGATAAATGGAGCATCAAATTAAAACCCCGTGATTATTACGGTGTGCCTGCTGGTCAGACGATCAAACGTTTGGGGGTTTTGCTAAAAAGCGGTAACGGAGCCGCCCAAACAGAGGATTTTTTCGTAACAATGTACGATAGTAAGTTGAATATTGCCTTTGTTACACCCAAAGAAAAAAACTTCTATGCCAATGGTGGAAGCACTATTTCAATGGTAGCGGTATCTTCGCAAAAAGCCAATTTAGAATTTACCTTAAATGGTATCAGTTTAGCTACTGCCACAAATAAAGATACGCTAAGATTTACATTCAATGTGCTTAGTACGCCTGATCCCAAATCTTTAACCTATAAAGTAACCGCAAAAACTGTTACCGAAACTGCCACCAACGAATTTACCGTAACCGTGAAGCCAACGCCCATCACCGCAGCCTTGCCAACGGGCGTAAAAGATGGTATCAATTATATTTCGGATACCAAAGTAACCTTGGTGCTTTTTGCTCCCAAAAAGGACTTTGTGTATCTCATCGGAGATTTTAATAATTTTCAAATTAATCCTCAGTATTTGATGAAACGTACTGCCGATGGAAACCGCTATTGGATTGAT
Organism: Cytophagales bacterium; assembly: GCA_043760595.1. Classification (GTDB taxonomy): domain Bacteria; phylum Bacteroidota; class Bacteroidia; order Cytophagales; family Spirosomataceae; genus Arcicella. The sequence continues at coordinate 20,446 of JAYUOX010000293.1, read as the reverse complement.
ATTGAAGGACTTACCAAAGGTCAGGAATACGCTTTTCAATATTTAGTAAACGGAACTTTACCCGTGGGCGACCCTTATTGTGAGAAAATCCTTGACCCAAATAACGATAAATTTATTCCCGCAACGACACATCCTAATATCAAAACGTTACCCGCTGATGTCAAAACGATTGCCTCGGTTTTTCAGACTGGACAAACGCCCTATCCTTGGAAAGTAACCAATTTCAAACGCCCATCGCAGGATAATTTGGTGGTTTATGAAATGCTTATCAGAGATTTTGACAAAGATGGTTCGTACAAAAATGCCATTGATAGAATTTCGTATTTCAAGAATTTGGGCGTGAATTGTATTGAATTAATGCCCATTTCTGAGTTTTCAAATAACGATTCTTGGGGTTACAATCCTATTTATTTTCTCGCCCCCGACAAAGCCTACGGAACAAAAGATGACTTGAAGAGATTTATCGATGTTTGCCACGAAAACGGCATTGCAGTCGTTCTGGACGTGGTTTATAACCAAGCGGACTATGAGTTTCCTTACGTAAAAATGTACTGGGATGGTGCTCAACCTTCTACGGATTCGCCCTTTTTCAATCAACAAGCTACGCATCCGTACAGTGTATTTTTTGATTTTAATCATGAAAGTCAAGCAACGAAAGATTACGTGGAGCGTGCCAATGAATTTTGGATAAAAGAATATAAAATAGATGGTTATCGTTTTGATTTGGCAAAAGGATTTACTCAAAAAGTAACCAAAGAAGACGGTACATTCAAGACCTATGACCAAAGTAGAGTAGATATTTGGAAGAATTATTACAACAAAATCAGAGCTTACGACAAAGATGCCTACGTAATTTTGGAATTGTTTTCAGAAGACCGTGAGGAACAAACGCTCACGGACATGGGTATGATGGTTTGGGGAAATCACAACGGAGATGCCCGCAACGCTGTGAAGGGAAATGGTAGTGATTTTTCGAGGCTTTCCTACAAAGAAAGAGGTTTTAAAAATCCTGCGGTTATTGGATATATCGAAAGCCATGACGAAGAACGGATTGCCTTTGATGCAAAAACAACTCCTCAGATGATAGAACGCCTCAAAACTGCCGCTGCCACGTTCTTGACCATTCCAGGTCCTAAAATGATTTGGCAATTTGGGGAATTAAGTTACGATATTTCTATCGACCAAGGTGGTAGAACAGGTAGAAAACCAATTCGTTGGGAGTATTTTCAAGATGCAGAGCGTCTGAAATTGTACAAAGTTTATGCAGAATTGATAAAACTAAAAACAACCCAAGATATTTTTAAAACCACTGATTTTCAAGCAGATTTATCAGGAATCGCCAAGAAAATAGTCTTGAAAAGTGGCAATAATCAACTAATCTCAATTGCCAATTTCTCACAAACAAATCGTACGATTAGTGATATTTTTCCAACCCTCGGGAAATGGTATGATTTCTTCACAGGCGAAGAAATCAACGTAATAGATTTGAGTAGAACGTACTCGTTTCAAGCGGGCGAATTTCATATTTACACTACCAATCAATTACCAAAACCAGAAGCAAATTTAGTGCCTTGGAAGGCACTGAGTGGTTCAGTTTTAGCTATTGAAAATGAAACTGAAAACGAGATAAAACTCTACCCAAATCCAAGTCAGGAGACTATTTCAATAGAGATTCCAACGTTTGCGAAAGGGTTATTTCTATTAAAAATCAACAACTTAACTGGAAGAATGGTCTCAGAATTTGAAATAAGAGGAGGGCAAAAAAGCCATTCAATCGACATCAAAAATCTTCCCGCAGGAACGTATTTTTTGAATGCTGAACAAGGCGAAAAGAGATTTGTGAAGAAGTTTGTGAAAATCTGACGGAGAAAGGGATTAATGGAGACAGGAGGAATGGAAACAGGAAAATAGAATATTGATAAGAATAGAATTTTTAAAAAGAGAGATTCTCGAATTTACTTAATATATTTTTCCATTCCTCCTGTTTCCATTCTTCCCTTCCTCCTTCGGAGAAAAAGGGCATAAAAAAAGGCAAATTCACCGCTACGACCTGACTACCCTTGCTTCGGTCAAGACCTGGGGGATTCGTAGGGAGCTGGTAATTTGCCGACACAAAGATGGTGGATTTTGTTGAACTTACAAAATATCCCTTGAAAATTTGATTCCTTGAAGTATTGATTCGGTAGGTAAACTTTTTAAAATCAGCCGTTTAGCGACTGTAAAATATTTTTTATTTTTCATTAAAACAAAATATAATGTTCCGTTTTTTCTTTAAAAAAATAAGTATAACAGGTTTCCAACCTGCCAAGTACGCCGTAAAAATAGGTTGGAAACCTGTTATACTCAACGATTTACTGTTAATTATTTATTGTTCATTGCTAATTGGATGCACTGGTTCATCGGAGGCATTTTTGGAGAAAGCCAAAGAACAATTACAGAAAGGAAACGCCAAAGAAGCCGTCAGTTATTTGAACCAAGCCATCGATAAAGACCCTGAAAATGCACGGGCGTTTAATATGCGTGGGGCGGCAAATTTTGAGTTGAAAGACTACGCAAACGCCCTTTTGGATTATGAAAAAGCCATTCAACTAAATCCCAAAGATTACAAACCCTATTTTAATCGTGCTTCCGTAAAAATGGAAAAATCAGACTGGGAAGGAGCATTGAACGATTGTGAGAAAGCCTCTAATATTCAACCAGATACGACTGAAATTTATGTAAAAAGCGGTATAATTCATGCCGCTTTGTTGAGAATACCCGAAGCAATAAACGACTTTGATAAAGCCCTAAAACTGAACCCAAAAGAGACCAATGCTCTGTATAATCGTGGAAATATTTACTTCCAAACCAAGGATTTTGAGAATGCGGAGAAGGATTTTTCAGCCGCCGTAAAAGTAGATTCAAGATTCGCTAAGGCATTTTATGGATTGGGCGTTGTGCAACAAAAAATGAATAAAACCGATGAGGCGTGTATGAATATGAAAATGGCAAATCGATTGGGATATGCCGATGCCAAAACGGCTTTGGAGAGTTTTTGTCAGTGATTTTATTATATTTACGGAGAAATTTTAAATAATTAAAAATATGGAAGCATTATTAGTAAGAAGCAAGTTTCATGAACTCATTGATAAGGTTGAAAATTCTGACCTGTTAGAACGTTTTTATGAAGCATTCAAATCAGCTGCGGGTGAAAAAAGTGAGTTATGGAATACCTTATCACCTGAGTTACAAGAGCATATCAACAAGGGATATGAAGAAACCCTTGATAAGAAAAACTTAATACCACATGATGAAGTAAAAAAACAATTTTCTAAATGGCTCTCGAAATAAAATGGTCAAAAACATCAAACGATGACCTTCATAAAATAACTACTTACTTGGAAGAACACTTATCTGAGAATGGATTAATAGATTTTATTGATAATGTGTTTAAATGTTTAGATCAAATTTCGACTTTCCCTGAGATTGGAGTAATGACAAAAAAGAAGAAGAAAATGAGGAGTTTTCTTACTTCAAAACAACTTCGAGTTTTTTATGTCGTTGGTAAATCAGATATTGAGTTAGCTTCTTTTGTAGATACTCGTATTGACCCTAAAAAATATCCAAAATGAAATACGTAGCCCTAATCTTCTCCCTAATTTTTGTCCTATTTGCAGGCTGGCAGTACAACGACCCTGACCCGATTCTCTGGATTCCGATTTATCTCGTTGCGGCTTATGCCACTTTCAGAACCTTTCAAGGCAAAGCCAATCCTGAAATGTTATTGGTTTTGATTTTACTTTCATTCGTTGGAGGCATGAATTCTTGGAATATGATAACCTCTTGGGAAGGTTTTTTCTCAGAAGGTGGCGGACTTTCGATGAAATCCCACAACCAAGAACTCGCCCGTGAAGCCTGTGGATTGTGGATTTGTACGGTTTCTTTTATGATTTGTTGGGAAATTGATAGATTCAAGAAATCAGTGAACAATTAACAGTAAACAATTAATAGTTTTATCTTTCAACGTTAATGTTCATTTAACCAAAATCATCATGAAGAAAATATTATTCATACTCACAATTTCGCTTTTTACGAGTAACTTATTTGCTCAACAATTCAAGATTTTATTGTTCACCAAAACCGATGGATTTCACCATGAATCTATCAATGAAGGTGTTACTGCCATCAAACAGTTGGCAATTCGTAATACTTTTAGTGTAGATTGGCAGGAGAATGCTTCGGTTTTTACGGATAAAGGTTTAGAAAAATATCAAGCGGTTATTTTCTTGAATACTACAGGAAATATCCTTAATGAAGAACAGCAAGCTGCTTTTGAGAAATTTATCAAGTCGGGAAAAGGTTTTGTCGGGATTCATTCAGCTTCTGACACCGAATATGATTGGGCGTGGTACACCAAAATGGTGGGGATGATGTTCAAAATTCACCCGCAACAACAAACAGCTTATTTGAAGGTAGAAGACAGTAATTTTCCAGGTATGGAGCGTTTCCCAAAGAAATTATTGTGGACAGATGAATGGTATGATTTCAGTGAAAGAAAAGCGGATGATTTGAAAATTTTGGTCTCGGTAGATGAAAAATCGTACAATCCCTACGCAAAATGGGGAGATAAAGAAAGCAAAGGTATGGGAGCAATGCACCCCATTTCGTGGTATCATAACTACGACGGCGGACGGGCTTTTTATACTGCTCTGGGACATATCCCAGCCATTTATTCTGACCAAACTTTCTTAGACCATGTCTATGGAGGAATTTATTGGGCAGCTACTGGGAAGGGATTATAAAAAAATAAAAGAGCCTGTAAACCGCTGATTTACAGGCTCTTTTATTTTCGTACCACAGACTTTAGTCTGTTAACTTTATGAACAGACCGAAGCCTGTGGTACGAAATCATTTCACCACCGCCAAACGACTCACCAAAGTCTCCTCCCCTTTCGCATTTCCACTAAAAATTAAATAAATACCCGTCTCAACTCGTTCTCCTGACAATTTCCGACCATTCCAAACGGCTGTACCTCCGCTGGCACGAGTTTCATAGACTAAATTCCCTGCAATGTCCGTAATTTTCACGAAAGCATTTTCTACTAAACCCTCAATACCAATTTGCCCTTCAAAATCTGGTCTGACGGGATTGGGAAATATTTTTACCGCATTTTCATCTTGTTTCAAACCCGCTTCTGTAGCCGTTCCACGGTACGAAATCATACCTTTGGGTGTACGAATATAGACCTCGCCTGTATTGGGTTCAGCCGTGATGTATGAGATTTCACTGGTAGGCAGTGGCGAGTTTCTTTCGTTAAAATTACTGACTAATTCAGTACCATCTGGACTGAAAAGAAAGATACCATTGCGAGTTCCCATCCATTTACGATTACCTCCGTCCACGGCAATTGAGGTAACCGTTTCATTGCCCAAAAGCCTTCTCCGCTCGAATACGGGCGTATAAGCATCAAAATTTTTACCACTAAAAACGGCAGGAGGATTATCAAAAACTACTACTCCCCTATCCGTCCCGACCCATATTTGCCCATCTCTGTCTAAGGCTAAACTTCTGACATTACTACTCGGCAAATTCCCAAAACCTTTATCAGTACCAATAAATTGGCGTTGCTTTTTTATATTTTCAACCACAATTCCGCCAGGATCTCCCCTCCTACTCCATCGGTTTCCGTCCAAATCAATTACAATCGAATCTCGACGAGTTTGGTAAAGTGTATCTAAACTACTGGGGCTAAAAGTTCTATAATTTCCTTCTGAATTACTCAATAATCCGTTTCGATAATCCACAATCCAATACTTTCCTTGATTATCGGCTTTTAATTGTTGTGGTAAAATTATTTTATTTTCAGATATTTTATTTATTTTAGAATTAATAGTATTTAAAATATTTATAGAATTTAAAGTTTTTATAGAACATTCTTGATTATTAATAATTTCGATATTTTCAATTTTTTCTGAAAATTTAATAAAATTAGAATATCTACCATTTTGGTAGGTAAAAACCTCACCTACGTCCGAAGCAAGGATTAATCCGTTTTGATAATTGCTGATGGATAAGTTCTTGTCAATCAGCGTTTTCCAGTTGCCAAAAAATTGCAGATTGATATTATTAGCAAACCTCGCCCCTCTTATGCCTTGCGAAGTGGACAGATAAATACTGTCAGGCGTGAAAACGGTTTTGTAAATGTTGATGGGTAAGCCGCTATTTCCAAGATTTTGATAGGTTTCTCTAATATCTTGTTTTTCTACATCTAAAAGTACTAAACCAAAATCGTAGGCGATGTAGGCGATTTTATCTTTAAATTCTATATGATTGGCTTGTTTATTTCCCTGAATGGTGGTGGTTTCTTTCAATAGAGGAATATTCGTAATCTTAGAGGGTTCGCCTTTTTCATTAACTTTCAATAAATCGATATTACCTGATTGATAGGTTATTACGAGTATTTTTTGGGGAGAATTATACGCAATTTTAGCTATTCCAGTTTCTGTAAAACCATCCAATTTTGAGAGTTTTACCGTTTGTTTTTCGGAGGTATCATAATAGAAAAAACCATTTTCAGAAATACAATAAATAGCCTTTTCTGCGATGGCTAAATCTTTGGTATTCAGGTAGTTAAAATGAGTCCGCCAAGTGCCAATTTGGGCGTTTATGGAGACGGATATTAGTAAAAGTGAGATGGTAATTATTCGTGCAATTGCTGTCGCAAGAGTTGTTGGTGGAAAACACCAACAACGGCGAAAAGACCACGGCAGGAAAAGGTTATCGCTAACACCTAAAACCAAACAGGAACGCCTGCCGCCCCTAAAACCTCCTATAAATGAAAACATTTTCTGCATCTTGCTTCGTAGCTATCGGTTTCGCCCAATATTACTTGTTCTTGGGCTGCGGTTTTTCTATATGAATAATTGGCAACATCACCGCATACCACACATACGGCGTGTACCTTCGTGATGTATTCGGCAATTGCCATGAGGGCGGGCATTGAACCAAAGGGCTTCCCCTGAAAGTCCATATCAAGCCCTGCCACGATGACTCTTTTGCCCGAGCTGGCAAGTTTATTGACAACCTCAACTATCTCAGAATCAAAGAATTGCACCTCATCTATGCCTACTACATCACAGTCTCCCGACATCAACAGAATTTCTTGGGATGCTTGTATGGGCGATGAACGTATAGACAATGAATTATGTGAAACGATGTTTTCTTCGTGATACCGAGTGTCTAAGGCGGGCTTAAAAATTTCGACTTTTTGTTTGGCTATTTTTGCCCGATTAAGTCGTCGGATAAGTTCCTCAGTTTTTCCAGAAAACATAGAACCACAGACGACTTCTATCCAACCTGTACGTTTCTCGTTTTGTTGATGTTGATTATGATAAGGTTCAATAAACACTTTATTACAATAATTTAAGAATGAAAATAGTCCACGAAGATACGAGATTTTGATGGAGGGTTAAAGGAAATTCTTGGGTTTAAAATCAGATTTTTCAAAATTGATAAACGTCAATAAATACTATACAAAACCCATATTTAATTTGATTATTCAAAGATTAAGTTGTAGTTTTGAAGCTATCATTAACTCAGCAATCACTAAAACCCCATGAAAACAATCAATCAATGGCTCGCCGAATATGGTGAAAGTCACCAAAATCCCACCAACAAGACCGTACATTGGATATGTGTTCCATTAATCTTTTTTAGCATTGTTGGTCTTTTATACAGTATCAAAATTCCCTTTTTTAGTATTGGGGATATGACAGGAAATGTTGCTCTCATCGTTTTAGGATTGACTTTATTGTATTATTTCACGCTGTCAAAACCATTAATGATTGGGATGTCATTGTTTGCCTCTTTGTGTGTTTGTCTTTGCTACTTTATCGAACAATCTGGTTTTGCAACGCTCTGGATTGTATGTGTCAATATATTTGTATTGGCTTGGATTGGGCAATTTTGGGGGCATAAAGTAGAGGGAAAAAAGCCTTCTTTCATCAAAGATTTACAATTTTTAATGATTGGACCTGCGTGGTTGATGAGTTTTATTTATCAGCGTCTGGGGATTGCTATTTAGGTAGTAGATAGTAGTGTTCAGAAAACTTTATTTTGTCTGAATCAGGATTTACAAAATTTAAGGAATAACAGGATGAAAATCATTAAATCCTATAATCCTGATTCAGACAAATTATTGTTTTTCAAACAGTAGGTAGTAGGTAGTAGAAAATGGATTATTCTGACTGATGAGTTCCGTGAAAACAATTATTTTACAAATTTTCTGTTTCACCTCATGATTCATAATTAATACCTCATACCTAAAAATAACCTTTCATAATATTTCGGAATAAAACCGCATCAAGTAGTTAATATTTGATGCGGTTTTGTTTTGGGATTCGTGCTGTTACAGAATAAATTGACCAAAACAAACCATAAATCACATTTTAAAACTCAAAAACAATGTTCTTAATTTTCTTAGGTATTGTGGCGTTGATGGTAGGATTTGCTATCAATACGCCTTCGTTGACGATTGCACGTTTTTCTCGCCCTGCCAAGGTCGTTGGCGGCATATTGATTGTTTTAGGATTGTTATCTTCGGGCATCAAACAAATTGGTGCTGGCGAAGTAGGTGTTCAATCTCTGTTTGGTAATGTTGGACAAAGCACCTTGACCAGCGGTCTGAATTTCGTAAATCCATTAGCCAATATTGAAACGTTTGATATTAAGACTCAAAACTACACGATGTCCGCCGTCCATGATGAAGGGAATCAACAAGGTGATGATGCGATTAGAGTTTTGACGGCTGACGGACTGGAAGTTGTGATTGATTTGACGGTACTCTATCGGGTAATACCAGCGGAAACACCAAGGATTTTGAGAGAGATTGGCGTTGATTATCAGAACAAAATTGTTCGCCCGATTACTCGCACCAAAATTAGAGATAATGCCGTTTATTATGATGCTGTGGCACTTTATTCGACTAAAAGAGATGCTTTTCAGAGTGGAATTTTTAAATCTATTGAGAAAGATTTTCGTGCAAGAGGTTTACTTTTAGAACAACTTTTAGTTAGAAATATCATGTTGCCCGCCTCAGTAAAAACAACGATTGAGTCAAAAATTAATGCAGAACAGGATGCCCAGAAAATGCAATTTGTTTTGCAAAAAGAAAAACAAGAAGCCGAGCGTAAACGGGTAGAAGCCCAAGGTATTGCTGATTATCAGAGGATTCTTTCAACGGGTTTGAGTGATAAACAGCTGCAGTATGAAGCCATCAAAGCCCAAATGGCAATTGCCACTTCCCCTAATACGAAGGTAATTATCATGGGTGGAAAAGGGAATACTCCTATTATTTTGGGGGACAAGTAGGATTCTCTAAAACGCAAAAGGTAGCTCAAAATGATTTTGGGCTACCTTCTTTATTAATTTTCGATAAATTTTTTCACCCGACTATGAAAAGCCTTAAAACTCTCAGACCGACTTACTAAATATTCAAAATCCAAAGCCTTAGAAAACTCCTCCACAATCGGATTGGATTTTTCATTTGAAACTTTTGGTTTTCCATAAAGAACAATTTTTGCTTCTCTGTTTGGTTTGGATTCTAAGGATTCATTTTTGGTTGAAGACGGATTTTCTACCCTGATTTTCATGTACCAAAGCCAATGCTCAATACACTGAACGGGTATCATCAAAAACGTTTTATCTTTAAAATCATCCCTCAATTGACTTTGCATTGAAGTAATTTTATCCTTAAATTCTTGACTTTTGAAAGCATCCAAATCTCTTCCAACAAAGAAAATATCTTGCAAGTATTCTGTAAAACCTTCTTGGGCAACTTCCGCAAAACGAGCATCAACTTCTGACTTATTTCTTCCTCTAAATTTGTAGCTAAACATTTGGTCAAATTCAAAAATGAGTTCTTCTGATTTACCCAAATATTTCACTAATTGTTCCAGATAATTTGCCAAGAAAATGCGGTGAGCTTCATCTTCGCCAAAGTAACCATATTTCAATATTCTCATCTCGGTACACCTCCTATAAATCCTGTTACCCAATGAGAACCCAAAGAATCAGTAAACTTTATTTTTGGCAAACCTTTCGCTTCCATTTTCTGGTTAGAAGGCTCAATAACGTCTTTGAGGAGGTTTTTTACTTGTGTTGCTCCTTCTTCGTCTTTATCAAAAATAAAAACTGCCTCTGGGATATCCTCAAATTCATCCAAAACTCGCTCACTGTGCGTAGTCATAATCACCTGAATATCTCTATCCTCCGCCAACTGAAAAATGAAATTTAAAACTTCTTTTATACGTCTTGGGTGAATCCCTTTTTCGGGTTCTTCCAAGAGTAATAATTTGGGCGGGTTGGGTTGATGAACGATGCAGAGGAGGGCGAGGAAGTATAAAACGCCTTCTGAGACTTCGTCTGCCCAGTAACCATTTTCATCTTTATCTAAGAGTTTAATTTTCTTCTCAATATAACCATTTTCAGCTTTTGTCTTTGGTAAAGTAATATGTTTAAATTCTGGAATACATTTGTGTAAATCTTCCTCTATTTGTCTAAAAATTGAAGGATATTCTTCTTTTATGTTGTCTAAAAATGATACAAGATTTGAAGCTGATTCATTTATCAAGTCATCTGTATTTAGTGAAGATGCTTTCATAAATGTAGATGGGTTGATTCCATAAATTTTTATATCGTTAAAATAATATGGTATAATTTCGAGGTAAACATCAGTAAAAAAGTCTCCTTCTAAGGCTGAATGGATAAACTTGCCAAATTCTGGTACTAATGGACTTTCTAAAATTTTATCCCCAACTTTATGCAGATGAAAAGATTTGACGTTGTTAATTTTAAGATTATCGAACTTCTTAAAAGGGTAGTCTTTTACAGCCAACTCAAATGCACCATAATTTTCATTTAGAAATTCTCTACTTGAGAAATGAAGTTCATTTTTTTCATCTTCATAGGGAGTACCTATAAACTCTGCATAGTTAACTTTTTGTTCAGAAGGTATTGGACAAATTTCGAGATGATGTACAATTTTTTCTTCGTGATAGTGAAGTAATGTAGTAAAAGCTGTTAAATATCTTCTATTTGTATTTTTTTTGTAATGCGAATCCATTAAGTAGTTAAAGTTGATATCTTCACCTTTAATGTGCTTTGCCAACAACTCCAACGCCTTCAAAAAATTACTCTTCCCCGAGTTATTCGGACCGATGAGGAGATTGACTTTTTGGAGTTCGAGCGTTACGTCTTTAAGGCTCTTAAAATTCTGTATGCTAACTTTTTGTAACATTTTTCTGTGATTTTATCTTTGCAAACTTAACCAAATTCACCGCAAAAACAAAAGCTGACAAAATCAATTGTCAGCTTTTGTTAATGCTCTGATGATAAAAATCGCTATTCCTAATTCAAAGCATTATTAATATTAACCCTACCCCATCCAAAATTTCCATTCCGACTTGGATAATAACTGGCGTTTTGTTTCATCCGCTCAAATACCTGATTACGTGTCCATGAAGGATATTTTGAGAAAATCAACGTTGCCATCGCCGCCGTCGAAGCAGTTGCTACTGACGACCCTCCTACGGTTGAAGGGGTATCGCCCGACATGGCTAAACTCAAAGGTTTACGTCCGCCCGAGGCTTTTTCCATCACTACGACAAAGTCCACATCCGAACCTTCGTGGCAAGCCTCACAACGCTGAGTTAGGTTATCTTTTATACCCGTAACTGCAACAGCCTCAGCCATATTCGCAGGAAAAATAACGCCTGCAAAACCCGCCGTCCAACTAAAAGATGTACCTGCCGCACAGAAAATTAATTTGCCTTTTCCATAAGCATAACGTACAGCATCTGCCACTTGTCCACTCGAAATAATATTACCCAATGACATCGAAATCACTCTGACATCGGTTCTGTTTCCCGCCAAGGTGAAGGCATCTGCAACTCCTTTATTTTCACGGCTTTCATTCAACAAGACATCTTGAGCTGCGTGAATACTAATTAAATTGGCGTTGTAGGCAATCCCAACGGTGTTTCCGTCTGTTCCTCTTGGAGCAACAGCCGCACCTTGCATGGATGTTCCGTGTCCACAATCATCATTTGGGGTTTCAACGGGACCAGTATTGAACCCTAAAAAGGTCTTACGAGGGAGCGTAACTAATCTTTCAATCGTTCTACCTGACGATGAACCTTGATTGAAAGCTGAACCTAAATTCTCCTGAGCATAGCTACTACCCGTATCAATAATGACCATTTTTGCCCCTGCACCCGTACTTTTCGCCCATGCTTGCGTAACATTATGATAGGCATAATTCCAAGAGGCTTTAGCGTTGGGAGTAACAGTGGTATAATCAGAAGAGTTCAAACCTGATTCTGCGGTATTTGAGCCACAACCACTGTCTGAATTTACTTTTGCTTTTCCATCGCTCGAACCTTTGGCTTGGTAGCCCATTGGCTCGGCGTAACGTACTAATTTTGAATTTCTTAATCGCTCAATAGTACTTAAATTACTGATTTTCAAGTCGATAACTGGCAATATACTCTCTTCAAAAACTTCTAATTCGCTCCGTTTTAGCGACGGATTAGTTTTACTTTCTTCTTCAAAAACGATGTCCAAAACTTTCTCACGGGCTGATTTCCATTCGCTTGAATTAATGTCAATCAAATGAATCTTTCCGTTAATATCTCCTTCATTTTCAGGTTTATAGCCTACCGAAAGGATATTATCGGACTGCGTCAAAGCACTCCAAACCATCATATTCGATACACTCGACCATTCAAATTTACCTATATTTTGGAGCGTTTTAAAAATAGTTTGGTCAAGTTCTGACCGTGAAGTTGCGGTACTTGGATTGGGCGAGAGAGCCTCATTGGTAGCATTTTCGCCAGTACAGGCACTCAAAGCAATTGCCATGAAGGCAAGGGTGGTAAATTTTCTCATTGATTATTTGGTTTTAGTTTATTTGATTACGGTAAAATTATAAAAAATATTGGAATAAGTAAATTTTTGAATCATATTTTAGTGTAACAAAATCATTTAACGAGTTGTATTTATTAAATCAATCCATTTTCTGTAAATTTGAAGTCCATTTTAAAAACTAACCAATGAATCGTAATCTTCTTATCATTTCAATAGGTATCTCGCTGATTTTCAGTTGTAAAAAAGATGATGGCAAGTGGAAAAAAGCGGCTGAAAATCCTGAATTTTTACGCCGTACTCAACTCCAAGTAACAGAATCTATTATCCACGATATTTTTGCACCACCCGTTTCGAGTCGTATCTATATGTATGCATCGCTGGCGGCGTATGAGGCAGGTATTGCGGGTAATCCCGAGTATCTGTCGATGGTTGGGCAAGTGAAAGGATTTAAAAATGTTTATCCATTAGATACTTCCAAGAAAATTTGTAACGGTCTGGCGGCAGCTCGAGCATTTTTGACGGTGGGTAAAAATTTAACCTTTGCTCAGGATGTTTATGTTGATTTTGAAAAAAAACTTTGGGCAGAATACAAAGCCACGGGGATTCCTAATGATATTTATGAAAACTCCATTGCTTTCGGAGATTCGGTGGCAGCTTCGATTATGAATTATTCCAAAAAAGATAATTATAAACAAACCCGTGGATTCAGATTTACGGTAACTAATCTGGCGGGAACTTGGACACCTACGCCACCCGCCTACATGGATGCCGTTGAGCCTAACTGGATGAAAATCAGAACATTAACCTTAGATACTTGCTCTCAATTTCAACCACCCGCTCCTTCAAAATTCGATATGACCAAAGGTAGTTCATACTATAATGAAGTCATGGATTCTTATAATACTGTAAAGAATTTGACCGAAGAACAGCGTGATATTGCCAATTTTTGGGACTGCAATCCGTTCAAGATGAATATTACGGGTCATGCAATGTTTGCGACAAAAAAGGTGTCTCCTGGGGGACATTGGATGGGAATTACCTCACAAGTTACTCGCCAACAAAAAGCTGATGTAGGGCAAACCGTTGAGGCATATTTATTGACTTCGATGGCTATTTTTGATGGTTTTATCTCGTGTTGGACAGAGAAATATCGTTCAGTTCGAGTACGTCCTGAGAGTATTATTAACGCCAATGTGGACAAAGATTGGCAACCCGTTTTGCAAACACCTCCTTTTCCAGAATATACTTCTGGACACTCGGTGATTTCGGCGGCAGCTTCGGTGGTTTTGAACAAGACTTTGGGGAATAATATCGCTTTCGTAGATTCTACGGAAGTGCCTTATGGATTGCCCACGAGGAAGTTTAATTCATTTACGGAGGCAGCCCAAATGGCTTCAATCAGTCGTTTTTATGGAGGAATTCACTTTCGCCCAGCCTTGGATAATGGATTTTTGCAGGGAGAAAAAGTGGGGAATTGGGTATTGAATAAAGTAAAAACCAAGAAATAAATATCTGATTTTTAGTAAGTTAGTGATGTCACGCAAACTCGAAGGGCTTTAATGTGAATAGGGGGTTGTGTAAAAAGTCCAAAGTATTAAGTCTTAGGTATTCAGAGGCAAATAAAATTCCACATAAATTAATTTTAACCAAATTTAATTCTGAAAAATCATTTTAAAGTTATTATTTTAGAATAAAATTTGGTTAACTATTTTTAGGTGTTTATATAAATTAGATATTCATCGCCAAAAAGTTGAAGAAATAGTTAAATTAGAAAATCAGCGTTTAGATTAGGCTAAATCATTAATAGAAAAAAATTAGATGTCAGTAGGTACTGAACTGTTTATCGATTTTAGCCCTTTCAATCCCAATGCTAAATAATTATGTCCAAGCACTTATTTGCATTAAACAAGCATCGAAAAACAAACATCCAACATCGAAAAAATGCTAAAAGTAAAAAATCTAAGCAAAATTTACGGTTCACAGAAAGCCGTTGATAACATATCTTTTGAAGCTAAAAAAGGTGAAATCGTTGGTTTTTTAGGACCAAATGGTGCAGGAAAATCTACGACCATGAAAATTGCGACTTGTTATCTTACTGCCACTTCTGGGAGTGTGGAAGTCTGTGGGTATGACGTGCAACAAAGTCCGATAGAAGTTCGCCAAAATATTGGTTATTTGCCCGAGCATAATCCTTTATATTTGGATATGTATGTCAAAGAGTTTTTAGAATTTATCGGAGGGATTTATGGGATGAAAGGTCAGTATTTACAAAACAGAATTTCAGAAGTAATTGATTTACTGGGACTTACACTTGAACACAAAAAGAAAATCGGGCAACTTTCTAAAGGATATCGCCAGCGAGTAGGACTTGCCCAAGCTCTCATACACGACCCCCAAGTATTGATTCTGGACGAACCCACCACAGGACTCGACCCTAACCAATTAGCAGAAATTAGAGATGTTATCAGAAACATAGGTAAAGAAAAAACCGTTATTTTTTCAACCCATATCATGCAAGAAGTGGAGGCAATTTGTGATAGAGTCGTTGTAATTAATCGTGGAAATATTGTCAAAAATAGCCCCATGATCGAAATGAAGCAGTCAGGTAAGACGATGGAAGAGATTTTTAGAGAATTGACCGTCTGATTTGTGAAAAAGAATTTTATTCTGTATTTTTAAAATAAATCTTAGTAAATACTGTTTCTTGAACTGTGTATTTCACTTTGTGGTACTTAATTTGTACCATCATTTTACGTAACTCTCAGTATTTTACATATTTTTGTATCGAAATTAAAATACCACAACTCATTAACTGTATGTCAGCGGGTCAAACCCGATTAAAATGTTTATTTCAAATTAACGGAGTTATCGGTGAAAGGTAAACGGTAAACGGAACTACAAATCCCAAAACCCAAAACCTAAAGCCTCCAATTCCGAAAAGCACGCATGATTAACGAAGAAGCAAAAGAAATTAAAGAAGAAATCGAGGCTCAAGCTATCGAAACTACTGAGGCTGTTGAGCAAACAGAATCACCCCTAAGCGAGGCAACTGAAACCTCTGAATCTACCCAAGAACTCATCGCTGAGGCGGTTGTGGAAACACCAGCAGCCATTGAGATGATTGACGAACCTGTGGCGGAGGTTACAGAAGTAGCTGCTGAACCTGTGGCAGAAGTTGCAGAGGTAATTACTGAACCTGTGGCAGAAGTTGCAGAAGTAGTCGCTGAACCTGTGGCAGAAGTTGCAAAGGTAATTGCTGAACCTGTGGCAGAAGTTGCAGAAGTAATTGCTGAACCTGTGGCGGAAGTTGCAGAAGTAGTCGCCGAACCTGTGGCGGAAGTTACAGAAGTAGTCGCTGAACCTGTGGCGGAAGTAATTGTTCCTTCTGTGGAAGTAGAAGTAGCTGAAATTCAGGTAGTTGATTATTCTGATTTCAGCAAAAAAGATTTTGTAGCAACTCTGGAAAAAGTAATGTCCGAAGTAAAAGAAAATCCATCAGTGGGAACTTTCAGACGTTCAGAGGATACTTTAAAAGAAGTTCGCCCTTTGTTTGAACAAATCAAAGCTAATGAAAAAGCGGAGGCTCTTGATAAATTCAAAGAAGCTAACGAAGGAAACGAAGAAGGTTTTGAGTTTAAATTTGATTCGGACGTTG
This sequence comes from Cytophagales bacterium, assembly GCA_043760595.1. GTDB lineage: Bacteria > Bacteroidota > Bacteroidia > Cytophagales > Spirosomataceae > Arcicella. The sequence goes on along the minus strand of JAYUOX010000293.1, from coordinate 3,887 downwards.
AGCAATTCGACAAACTTTTCAAAGGTTTGAAAGAAGAACGCTCAAAGTATTTTCAAGCAATCGAAAAGGACAAAGACAAAAACTTCAATCAGAAAACCGAACTCATCAATCGCCTGCGTACACTCGTAGAAGGCGAGGATAGTTCAGATCCCGCCCACATCAAAACGGGCTTCAATGATTTCAAGAAAATTCAGGACGAATGGAAAGCCGCTGGGAATGTTAATTCTCCGCACAACAACACGTTATGGCAAACTTTCCACGCCTTAGTTGATCGTTTTTATAGTAACAGAAGTATCTATTTTGAGTTATTAGAACTTGACCGTAAGCGTAATCTTCAACAAAAGATTGACCTTTGTACCAAGATTGAAAAAATCTCGGAAGCCGCCAAGACAGAGTCGGTTACAGGTAAAATGTTGGACGAAGCCGTAGCCGCTTTTGAAGAATATAAACACGTTGGACCAGCTCCAAAAGAAGAAAACGAACTGATTTGGCAACGAGTAAAGGACGCTTTGGACGTGATTTATGGCAAACGCCGTGAACAAGGAGAAGCCTCAAAAGCCGAAGCCGAACAAGTATATGCCCTGAAATTAGCAATTGCTGAATTGATTGAGCCTTATGCGACTTTCAACTCAACCACCATCACCGAATGGAATGACCGCACGAAATCACTTTTGGCTTTGCAAGACCAATGGAACGCCATTAAAGGTTTTATGCCGAAAGAAAAAGGTAAGGATTTGAGCGATAAATTCTGGGCTGATATCAAGACTTTCTTCCGTAATAAAACTGATTTTTTTAAGGTTTTAGAATCAAAACGTGATGAGAATTTAATAGCAAAAACGGCAATCATTGCAGAAGTAGAAGCGTTGTTAGCAAGCGAAGACGAATCGCAAGAAGCAACCAATACCGTAATTCGTTTGCAAAAAGAATTTCGTGAGATTGGTCATGTTCCTGAGAAAGATAAGGATTCAATTTACGAGAAATTCAAAACCGCTTGTGATGGATTTTTTAATGCTAAACGTGCTAAAAATCAACACATTGAGAAGGATTTTGAAGCAAATTTAGAAAAGAAAACTGCCCTTTGTGATACCATCGAAACAGAATCTGTGGAAGGAGCAAACACAGCTCGTTTATCAGAATTTAAGTCAGAATGGACAGCGATTGTATTTGTGCCAAAGAAAGATATGCAGACGATTGGGAAGCGTTATATCAACGCCATCAATAAGTATGTGAGTGCAATGGGCAAACTTTCGAGCAAAGAAAAAGAGCAATTGACGATGACCGACAGCCCACGCCCTCCAAGAACAGACCGTCCAGAAAGAACTGGTGGTGGACGTAATGAGCGTTTTGAACGTAATGACCGTGGTGGAAACAGAGATTACAGTTCAAACAGAGGTGGGGATTACAGTTCAGCTAATGCAGGTAGTGGAAATTCGGATGCAAAACGTAAGATTCAAACGCTTGAAAACGACATTGCTACGTACAGAAATAACTTAGAGTTCTTTGCAAAATCTAAAAATGCTGATAAATTCCGTCAGGATGTTGAAGCAAAAATTCAATCGGCTGAAAAGGAAATTGCAAAGTTGAAGGAGTTGGCGAAGTAGAAATACTGAATAACAAAAAAGGCGGGCAGAGATGTTCGCCTTTTTTTTATAATCAATAATCCTACATTTCATCAACTGATAATACTAATTTTAAAGACTAATTGCGTGATTTTACGGAAGCCTTCGGTTTTACCGAAGGCTTCCGTTTGAAACTAATACGCACTGACTATTTAAAATCAGTATAAGTTTACAACTTCTTTTCATCAATGATTTTTCCAGTTTCTCCATCTAAGTTGTCAAGTTGAGTATTCAAAACAAAATAGATATAACCATCTAATATTGAGAAGGTTGTGGAAATTTTAGATTCATCTTTGAAGGAAAACATTTTCTCTTTTCAAATTATTGCTGGGACAATAGCAAAGTACAAATCAACAAATTTAAAGGACAAAATCCCAATAATTTGAACGATTTATACACTCAAAAGTAGCTGTTGGATAATTTTCCTGCCAAGATTTAGGAGCCTTGATTATTTTTTTTGTAAACTTAAATTCAAAGCCATGAAGTTCACCATTTTGCTCTTCAATATAGTCCAATTCGGCACCTGTGTATATTCGCCAAAAGTATGACTGAGCAAACCGATTTCGATAATGATTATTTTTCAATCGTTCGATTACTAAGAAATTTTCCCACAAAGCACCCTTGTCATTACGAATATCAATTGAATTAAAATTATTTATTAATGCATTCCTAACGCCCAAATCATAGAAATAAATTTTATCCATTTTACTGATTTCCTTTCGTAAGTTTCGACTAAAACCCGAAAGGCGAAAAATCACAAAAGACTTTTCCAATAAGTCAATATAACTTTCTACGGTAACTCTATTAATATCTAAACTATTGGCAATTTCATTGAGAGAAACCTCTGAACCTGCTTGAAAAGCCAATAATTGTAAGAGTTTTTTTAATTTTTCAGGGTACTTAATGTTAGATAATTCAAATACGTCTTTGTATAAATAAGCGGTGGTAAGTTCGTTTAAAAACCGAATTTTGTCTTGTTGATTAGGCAAATTAATAACATCTGGATACATCCCATAAAGCAATATTTGTTCAAGTAAATCATTGATTTCAAACAAGTTATGCTCCTGACGTAGTTCAGAAACTGAAATTGGATAAAGCGTAAAAGTCCAAGTCCGACCCGTGAGAGCCTCTTTGGTTTTATTGGCTAATTCAAAAGATGAAGACCCTGTAACGATAATTTTTAGGTTAGGTTTTGCATCATGTAAAATTTTTAGGTTAATCCCAATGTCAGTTACTCTTTGAGCTTCATCTATAAAAAGTAATTCATAACCTTCCACAACCAAAAGCATTTTATTTAAATCTCGCTGTGAAAAAACGTCAATATATTTTTGTTCGTCAGCATTTATTGAGAGAGATTTTAAACCCAAATCTTTAATAATTTCTTGAACTAAGGTAGTCTTCCCAACCTGCCTTGCCCCGTACAAAACAACAATTTTAGTGCTATTTAGCAATTTATCTTTAACATCCGAAAAGAGTATTCGATTTATCATAACAACAAAATTAACGCTAATTTTAATAACTAACTATACAAATTAACGCAAATTATAATATTTATCAAATTATATGAAAAAATAAGTTTAAGAAAATGGTTAATTCGGACTATTACCACTAACATTCATCTTGATTTTATTGATTATTTATACTGAAATATTCAAGTCCTTTCTCCGCAAAAGACCCTCAACATCACTATACTTAATTAAGTTAGTAACACTGGCATCACTTTGTAAAATCATACATCTTAAACTTCTGAACCCAATCCGTATTCCAATCGTTATTTTGTATGTAAACGCTAATCACCCAATTCCCAACTCCGTGGCTCGAAATACCCCAAAAGAAGACAATAAACCCAATATTCGTGAACGATTTAAGGCTTTGAAAAATCTTCCTGCCTTTTTGAAGGAGGTTTATCAGACTTCGCCTTCGCTCACGATTTCTAATACTTTACTCCGTTTGATTCGTGCTGGAATGCCCGTTTTGGCTTTGTACGTAGCAAAATTAATTATTGATGAAGTCATTTTTCAAGTAAATCATACGCCAAAAGACTTCAACCATTTGTATTTATTAATTGGCTTTGAATTTATTTTAGCCATCGTAGGTGATTTACTTTCAAGAGGTATTAGCTTGACTGACAGCCTTTTAGGTGATTTGTTTGGCAATAGAACTTCCATCCAATTGATGCAACATTCAGCCTCCTTGGACTTAGCTCAATTTGAAGATGCCACATTTTATGATAAACTCGAACGAGCCAGACAACAAACCGCTGGACGT
>JAYUOX010000292.1:0-10558 GCA_043760595.1 Cytophagales bacterium | reverse complement strand
GGTTTTGAATCCTGCCAGCGTTGAAACGGGGAATTAACCGATTTGTGAAACAGTTAAAAACCTTAAGTTGACAGCATTGGTATGCGATACGCCCCTACCCAATATGATAATAACAATAAAATAAAAATGAACGAACATAATTCAAGAAGAAACTTCCTCAAAACCAGTGGATTAGCCCTTGGTGCGGGACTGTTATCAAATAATATTTCAGCTAAAAAACTCAAAATGGACGATGTTATTATCGGTCATAATTCCCATAAATACCGTGTAAAAGTGGGTTGGGGGATGTTGGATGCAGGGAAAAATCCCGTGAACGATTGCCACGAAATGGTCGAAGATGCCAAAGGTCGGTTGATTATGTGTACCAACGAAACCAAAAATAACATCATCATTTACGATAAATCGGGCAAATTATTAGAATCTTGGGGAACGACTTACACGGGGGCTCACGGACTCACGATTGCCAATGAAGGGGCTGAACAATTCCTTTATATTTGTGATAACGCTCGCCATCAAGTCATCAAAACGGACTTGAAAGGGCGTGAAGTTATGAAATTGGAATACCCAAAAGAGACGGGCGTTTATGATGCTCCCAATCAGTTTGTGCCAACTGAAACTGCTATAAATCCCGCCAACGGAGATATTTACGTAACAGACGGCTACGGAGCAAATTATATCACACAATACGATGCGAAGGGGAAATATATTCGTCATTTTGGCGGTAGAAGTGCCGATGGGGGATATGCAGATGATAAATTCAACTGTTGCCACGGTGTTTTGGTTGATACTCGGGACAAGAAAAATCCGACTTTATTGATTACAGATAGAGGACATCAATGCTTAAAAAGATTCACTTTGGACGGAAAGTTTTTAGCTGTTTACCGTTACCCAGGTACTTTCATTTGTCGCCCCGTTTTGCATGGGGATAATATTTTTGCGGCGGCGTACAGAAGTAGTGACGCTTCGTGGTTAAATTCGGGATATATTCAGGTGATTGATAAGGACATGAAAGCCATTTCGACCCCAGGCGGTTCAGCACCTATTTATAAAGATGGCAAGCTGATTCGCCAATATAAAGACGACCCAAACAACGTTTTTATGCACCCACACGATGTATATGTGGACTCGGACGAGAATGTGTACGTACCGCAATGGAATTCTAAAAAGACCTATCCTGTTAAATTGGAGCGTATTTAATTAATAATGAATAGAGAATAATGAATAGTTAATGGCTTAATTACAACATTTATCACTATTCTCTTAATATAAATATCTCAGTACCGTTTGGGTTCATCAACTATTCTCTATTAGTTATTAACTATTAATTACCCAATGCTTTTACAAACTAACGCCCCGTCCGATTGGGTAATGTTTTTCGGACATTTTCATCCCGTGGTGGTTCACCTGCCGATTGGTATGTTGATGGTTGCCGCTATTTTAGAATATATTTCTCGTAAAAAAGGGCTTGAAGTTTTGCAGCCTGCCATCGCACCCATTTTGTGGTGGGGGATGATTTCGGCGGTTGTTTCCTGCATTTTTGGGTACTTGCTTTCCACTTCGGGCGAGTATAACGAAGACACCTTATTTGTACATCAATGGATGGGAATTGGCGTGGCTTTGGTGGCTTTGGGAGCTTGGTACATGAAGAAAAATTGGCAAAATGACGATACCATGAAGAAGGTTTATGTACCGTCGATTTATGCTATCGTTATTCTTTTGACAGGTACAGGGCACTTGGGGGGCAACATGACTCACGGCGAGGACTACCTTTATCTCTACACCCCCGAACCTTTCCGTAGTATCGTAGGACTGCCCCCCCGCATGAGTGGTGTTGGAGCGAAAAAGAAGATTGAAAATATTGACCAAGCCCTTGTATATCAGGAGGTTATCGCTCCCGTGATGGAACAAAAATGCTGGTCGTGTCATAATGCTAATAAAATCAAAGGTCAATTACGAATGGATCAAATCGAACTTTTGACCAAAGGAGGCGAACACGGAGCGATTTTTAAAGCCAACGATCCCGATAATTCGGAGATGATTAAACGAGTTCTGTTGGATATGAACGACGAGCATCATATGCCTCCCAAAGGCAAAACACCACTGACAGACCAAGAGATAATGTTGGTAACTTGGTGGATAAAAAATGGAGCAAAATTTGATGTAAAAGTGGCTCAGTTGAAGCCTGATGATACAATCAAACCCATTTTGGCGGCTTTGGCGGGTGGCGGAGTCGTTGGAACAATTGCCAGTGGTGGCGAAACGGTTTCACCCGTTTTAAACGAAAAAATATCGGTAGCCTCAGAAAGTGATATTAAAAAATTGACTGATTTGAACGTAATTGTGATGCCCGTTTCCAAAGACCAAAACTATTTGGATGTCAATTTTATCAACGCCCGAACCTTGGACGATTCCAAAATTGGCTTGATTTCAAATGTTTCAGAACAAGTGGTTTGGTTGAAATTGGGCAGCACCAAAGTTACCGATAAATCAATGTCAGATATTTCAAAATTAAAGAATCTAACCCGTCTAAATCTTGAACATACCGCTGTAACGGATGCGGGAATTGCCCAACTAAAAGACTTAAAATATTTAGAATATATCAATCTTTTTGATACCAAAGTAACTGATATTGGGATTAAGGAATTATCAAAATTGAAAGGTTTGAAAAAGGTATATTGTTGGCAAACCAAAGTAACGCTTGCGGGGGTAAATGCCCTCAAAAAAGCCCTGCCAAGCGTAGAAGTGGATATGGGCTGGCAAGATAAAATGCCCTTTACTGATACTACGAAGAAGGTTGAGGAGAAAAAGGTTGTGGCGAAGTAGTGGTTCATCTTTTATTTATGTGGGATTTTACGGAAGCCTTCGCTCAAAGCGAAGGCTTCCGTGTTTTAACGAGTTTTATTCCAAAGTAGAACTAAAATAGTTAGTTGATAAATTTTTAAGCAACTCTTTTTTTGTATTATTTATACTTATTTTTGTACATATTTAATTTAGTTTTAGGTGGATGATAAAAATATATTTTAATCAAAGAAAATAATATAAACTATTTTTGATATTTTTGCACTAAACAAATGGTAATTGGCGTGTAAGTACGATTAATATTTGTTTATAATCCCAATATTCCACTTCAAAAAAAACTAAATTAAAATGAAAAAAAGTTTCCAATTATTAGCAATTGCCGCCCTGTCTTTTGCTATTGTATCATGTTCTGATACTTCGTTAGATAATACCGATACCGCATCAAATTCTCTTAATAAATCTGCCAGAGTTGCTGGACAAGACCGTGGTTGTGCTTCGATGGATGTTTTGGAAGAAAATATGAAAGAAGACCCATCTTTGAAAAATAAAATGGATGATATTGAAAAGCATACCAAAGATTTTGAAAAGAAAATGAAAGGTAGCCGAGTGGGTGCTACGGGTACGCTTATTATTCCCGTTGTCGTAAATGTTCTTTACAGTAATGCCAACGAAAATATTAGTGCTGCTCAAATCCAATCACAAATTGATGTATTGAACAAAGATTTTAGTGCAACCAATACCGATATTGGCTTAGTTCCAAGTGCTTTTACTGCGGCGGTTTCTAATATGGAATATCAGTTTGTATTGTCTTCGGTTGTTCGTAAATCGAGTAGTAAGGCTTCATGGGGAACACGTGATGCCATGAAAAGTGCTAAAAAAGGAGGAATTGATCCAACTTCGCCAACAACAAAACTTAATCTTTGGGTTTGTAATATTGGCGGTGGCATTTTGGGTTATGCACAATTCCCAGGGGGCAGTTCAGCTACTGACGGAGTGGTTGTTGGACCACAATATTTTGGAAATACTGGCTTTGTTTCAGCTCCTTACGACAAAGGAAGAACTGCCACCCACGAAGTTGGTCACTGGTTGAATTTACGTCATATCTGGGGCGATGCCTCTTGTGGAACTGATCAAGTGGCTGATACGCCAACGCAACAAGGAGCCAATTATGGTTGCCCTGCATTCCCTCGGGTAACGTGCAGTAACGGACCAAACGGTGATATGTTTATGAACTACATGGATTATACCAACGACTTGTGTATGTATATGTTCTCGGGGGGACAGAAAACCCGTTCAAGAGCCGTTTTTGCAGTTGGTGGACCAAGAGCAAGTTTTAATCCATAATAGGATTACAGAATATTTTACTTAAATTTAAGCCTTCTCTTACGCACGCAGAGAAGGCTTTTTTTATTATGACAAAATTAATCATTCTCTTTTTCATGTTGGGTATGAATTGCTCAAATAAAGAAACCATCAACTCAGTTGAACTATCCTATCAAACGAGAGGGATGCGGAAGTTTTTGTATATTACCCAAGATAGCGTTGCGGTAACTATCAATGACGTAACTCATCATTATAAATCGACTTCCGCACAATGGAAGAAGATAGTAAAAACACTCTCAAAAGTAAATTTAGAAGGCATTTCGTCTTTGAAACGCCCCAGTAAAAGAGCTGCTTTTGATGGTGCTTTAAATGCCCAATTGGTCGTTACAACTTCCAAGAAAAAATATGAGTCTTCCAATTTTGACCACAATCAACCAAATGTTGCACTCATAAAAACGATTGATGCGATGAAAGCTACTTTGGTAGAAACAGAAGATAAAGATTTTTGAAAAATAGGGCAATTTTTATGCTATATTTTAATTTGTAAACCATTGATAATTAGCCTATTAATCTTAAAATACTATGATTTTTGTTCAAAAGGCTCATCAATTATTACCTACCGATAAATAAATCACCTCAAATCTCGACCTCTTTTTTCAACAAAAAAAATGAAAATACTTGTTTCATAAATTTTTATGCTGTAAAATTACATCAGAATTTATAATCCGATAATCAACACAGCCTTAAGTACCCTTTGGGGCTGGACCTATTTACATTTCCTTACTTCCCATAATTTTATACTATCCTTACTCTTCGTAAAAGTTATACTGTGACTTTGTTTTCAGCGTAATTGTTGTTGCCTTAACCCAACCGCCATAGGGGTTCATTACACTGTGTCCAATTTTTAACCCCTAATGCTCAGAAATGAAAAAATACCCCCCTCCAAAGGGTTATTGAAAGTCTATGCTTTTAGTAGCCGTCTAATGGGGTTGTGTAATAAGTTTTAAGTATTAAGTCCTAAGAATAATTAACCCAATTTGATTCTGAAATAATAACTTCAAAATAATTTTTCAGAATCAAATTTGGTTAAAATTAATTTATTTGGAATTTTATTTGACTCCAAATACTTAGGACTTAATACTTTGGACTTATTACACAACCCCCAGTATCAAAATAATAAAATTTATAACTCAACAGAACTCTGTAAGGATTTCGCCGTTACAAAATCAACCGCTCAATGGAGATTATCAAGCAACTCGCCGAACAACACGGAACCCCTATTATCCTATTTTCTGAAAATGAATTTACGAGGGTTTATCAATCAATTCAATCTTATTTACCAAGAGTTAAACATCATTTTGCTCTTAAACCTCTGCCTACCAAAGAGTGTGTCCAGTTAGTTTCTGCCTGCGATGGTTATATGGATATTGCATCCATCGGTGAACTGGAATTAGTGAAAAGTGCCGATCTGAGTATGGTCGCTCGCACGGTTTATACGCACCCCATCAAAAAGGAGGCTGATATTGACATCGCAGCCCGTGCAGGTATCAAAACTATGGTTGCCGAAAATTTTACGGAGTTACGAAAAATTATGAAAGTTGCTCCTGAAATGAATGTTTTACTGAGAATAGCTTTTCCGAATGAAGAAGCTCGTTGTAATCTTTCAGAAAGATATGGAGCTGATGAAGAACGATTTGAACGTCTGTATGCTTTTGCTCATAAAATTGGAGCAAACGTAATCGGTTGTTCTTTCCACGTGGGGAGCCAAATGCAACGTCCTGACGAACACGTAAACGCCATCAAAGAATGCCGCAGAATCTATAATTGGGTGTACGAAAACTTTGGGGTAAAGTTCAAAGTCTTAGATATTGGAGGAGGATTTCCTGCCAAATATACCAAGGAAGACATGGACTTAGGAGATTTCTGCAAGCCAATCCAAGAAGCCTTAGATTATTATTTTGACGATGATACAGACATTTGGTCGGAACCAGGCAGAAGTATCGCCGCCAACTGCCATGTGGCTGTTACTCAGGTAATTGGAAAGGTTTTTAAGAATAATCGAATGTGGTATTATTTGGATGATGGCGTGTATGGAACGTATGCAGGCATGATGTATGAAGAGATTAAATATGATTTGCATCCAACGAAATACAACGAAGAAGAACCAATTTTATCCGTTTTTGCGGGACCGACTTGTGATAGTATTGATGTGATTTTGAAAGATGTGATGTATCAACCCTTGAACGTCGGAGATTATTTATTCTCCATCAGGATTGGGGCTTATGGTTGGGCAAGTCGGACGCAATTTAACCTTTTGGCAGAATCCAGGATAATCCCTTATGATTTTGATTTAGTGGAAATCGAAGAGTTCATTGAAGATTCCGAATTAGTCTTTGCATAGTTCTTTAAATACAGTTTATTTTTCAGTACAGATACATTACAATACATAAGGAATAATTATAAAAATATATGGAACAGCCTCTGCAATGTGTAGAGGCTGTTTTTTGTTATAAACGGAAGCCTTCCTTGAAAACCGAAGGCTTCCGTTTATAACAAAAACAAAGGCAACATCCTTGAAAAGAATGTTGCCTTAATAACCCAATCCCTAATTCCCTAATCCCCAATCCCTATTCCCCAAACGCCGCATTCATCTTATCTCTATCAAATTCTCCCTCATTATTTGCCAGCCAAACCGTAGCGACTCCATTACCAATAAAGTTGGTAATTGCTCGTGCTTCGGACATGAATCTATCCACGCCCAAGAGTAACGCCAAGCCCTCTACGGGGATTACTTTTATAGCCGTCAGCGTTGATGCTAAAACAATAAAACCGCTACCAGTTACGCCTGCTGCCCCTTTTGAGGTTACCATCAGTATTCCGATGATGGTCAATATTTGTTGTAAATCTAAGTGAATATTAAATACTTGTGCCAAGAAAATAATCGCCATCGAAAGGTAAATCGTTGTGCCATCCAAGTTGAAAGAATAGCCCGCAGGAACTACCAAACCGACCACGGATTTTGAGCAGCCCATTTTTTCCAATTTTTCCATTAATGACGGTAAAGCTGCCTCGGAAGATGATGTTCCCAAGACGATTAATAGTTCTTCTCGGATAAATTTCAAGAATTTCCACAAACTGATTTTATAAGTTCTTAATATAAAATAAAGGACTACGAAGATAAATATCGCCATCGTGCAGTAAACCGTAACCATCAATTTGCCCAAAGGTAAAAGTGTATTGATTCCGTATTTTGCAATCGTGAATGCCATGCCTCCAAACGCCCCAATAGGAGCCAAATACATCACTTTGTGCAATGCCCAAAAGATTTTTTTGGAAATTGGAGCTAAGAAATCCACAATTTTTTGTCTGCCCGAATAATTACTTAAAATAACGCCCATGACGATTGCTAATAGCAAAACTTGCAAAGTGGCATTATCCAAAAAGAATTTCATAAAACTGAAACCTACTTCGGCAGATTTTGTATATTTTGAAATATCACCGCCTTTTATTTCGGAAGTAACTACGCCATCACCTGGACGAATGACGTTGGCAACGATTACGCCAATGAAAAGGGCAACTGTCGTAACAACTTCAAAGTAAATTAATGCCTTTGCTCCGACTTTACCCACTTTCTTTAAATCGCCCATCGAAATTATCCCCAAAGTGATGGTCAAGAAGATGATTGGGCAGATAAATAATTTTACGATACTGATAAAAATACTACTCAAAAACTCGCTGAGGGTAGTTTTTATCTCAAATTCAGAAAAATATAGACTAAATTTTATCGGTTTTTCTAAAATGGGTTGCAAGGCGATTGAGGGATAAAAATGCCCCAATAAAACACCCGCCGTTATGGCAGTTAATACCCAGAAGGTGAGATTTTTAAATATTTTCATGATGTTTTTTTATCGTGATTTGTGATTGGTTTTGCCGACTTGACCAATAACCAATTTACCAATAACTAATTTACCAATAACTAATAACCAATGCCCACACTCCAACATTCAGAAAAGAAAGTGGAATACTGATACTGATCATTTGAGTTGCTAATTTAGGGTTTAATCCGTAATTGATTGCAATGATGGTGGCGGTATTCATTGAACCCAAGGCAGCACCAACTACGGATATTTTTCCCAAGAAAGTATGTTCTCCAAGTATGAGAAAATACAGAATGAATATGAGCAAAGGAGCAAGTAATAATTTGTAAAAAAGACCGTACAAAAGTGGTTTTACCTGCAAATCTGCTCTTTTGAAACTGATTTGTAAGCCAATCGAAATTAAGGCTAAAATGGTGAACGGACTGCCAATTTTCTGGAAAATATCGGTAAAAATTACTGGAAAATGAAAACCTAAAATATTTAAAATCAAGGCAATACAGAACGCTACAAACGGTGGAAATTGAAAAATATCCTTCACAATTTTTTGAGCTGATACTTCCGAAGCGGAATAATAGGAAGCCGTAAAAATCCCTAACGTTCCACACACTACGAATGACCCCGCCTGACTCATTAACACGCCCATTTGTAAGCCTTCTTTACCAAATAATAATTCAAAAATCGGAAATCCTACGAATGAAATACTACTAATTCCTGCCGTCAAAGTCAATGCTCCCGTAGTGGAATGGTCGAATTGAGCGATTGGAGCTATGATTTTGAAAAAAACAAAAGCAAATCCAAACAGAATATAAGGCATCAAAATTGGTAATATTTGACTTCGCTCAAAATGTATTTCGGTAGTATAAAGCAAAGTCAAAGCGGGCAAACATACGTAAATAATAATGGCGTTCAAGACCAAATGAGTATCCTTCGGAAAGCCCTTTAACCGTTGGAGAATTATCCCCAACAGTAAACAGGCGAAAAGAAGAATGAGATTGGTCATGTGGTGGTTAAGTTGGAACGCAGATGACGCAGATGCTTTCAGCAACGCAGATTTACGCAGATTTTCTTTAAATTATATTTGATTAACTTAGGCTGGCAATTCCACTGTGGGTTTAACCCAGCCTACGTTCTCGAATATATCAATACTTAACCATTGTAATCTTTTTTTAAAATCTGCGTAAATCTGCGTTGCGAAGCATCTGCGTCATCTGCGTGCCATTGATTAGAACTTAATCATCAAGTTTCCGTAATAGTAAGAACCGTTAAATCCGAATTGATTTACGTTTCTTGAATAGGGTACTTGACCGTTTGCGTATGAAAGATAGTTACTGAAAACTTTATCAGGATATACGTCCGTGATGTTGTTTCCACCCACCGTAATTGTTAAGAATTTATTGAGGTTATAAACCACCGAAGCATCTAATAAATTTTTGCCTCCGAAGGTTTGGCTTTGATGTAAATTAGTCGTTCCAGTAATGGGTCTTGCTAATTTTTCCCAAGCCGTTGTTTGTCCAAAATATGAACTACGAAGGTTCAGCGTTAATTTTCCAATCTGATAAGCCACTGATACTAAGACCTTTGTGTTTGGTTGACTGGTTTCAATTAAAGCTCTACTGACGGTATCAATTAATAAAACTGTTGCTTTGGTATCTAACTGCAAAGCCGCAGGGGTTGCTTTTACACTCGTGATTTCGGTTTTATTAACCGTGAAAGCGATGCTTGCGGTCAGCTTACTTTTTGCTCCCAATGATTTTTTATAAGAAGCCACTACGTCAATTCCTTTTGTGCCTGTGTTGATGGCATTGGTGAAGAATGTTACTTCTTGAAAACCCGTAAAATTAGTTCTCAAAGCCGCAATATTTGCTACGTTAAGGTTTTCTGTTACGATAATTCTGTCGGTAATATCAATTTGGTAAGCATCAACGGTGAACAAGAAATTTGCTCCTGCTTTTGCCGTGAAACCCAAATTATAGTTCCAAGAGGTTTCTGCTTTTGGGTCTTCGATACCGATTTTTGCCAAGCGTGGGTCGTCAGAAGGTAATTGTTTGGTACTTCTGATAACGCCATTCTGAACCGTTGAAGTGGTGGCAGCATTGGCAATTTGTTGTAATAATGGAGCTCTGAAACCTTTATTTATTGAACCTCTAATGGCTAAATCTTCCGTTAATTTCAAGCGAGAAGCTAATTTTCCAGAGATATTACTCCCAAAATCGCTGTAATTTTCATAACGTAAAGCACCTGCCACTAATAATTTATTTGAAATATCACTTTCTACGTCCACGTACATACCAATATTTGAACGTGTTTTATCCGTAATATCAGCCTTATCAATTCCTACTCGACCTTGCGAACCAGGAATTTTATTTCTCGTTGCTGCCAATGGACCAACCTGATAAGAAGCCTCTTCACCAGGTGTCAACGTGAAATTATCTATACGATATTGAGCACCCAAAGCCAAGTTAAATGACTTAGTTCCGAATAATCCCAACATAGTTTTTGACAAATTAATTTCTGATAAACTTTGTCCGAAACCAATTCTGCCAACGTAAAAATCTTTT
>JAYUOX010000291.1:0-3682 GCA_043760595.1 Cytophagales bacterium | reverse complement strand
ATTCTAATGTTGCGTGACTTTATAAACTTCACACCGAGCGACTCAATTATCTTATTATAATCTTCCATCTTTGCGGCTTTTTTTAATTATTTTTAGTTATACTATCGTAAATGTAGGACAAAACTAATAAAACTATGTAAAAATCCAAAATATAATTAAAAAAAGAATAAAATACTTTTTTAACGGTTAGGCTTATTTTAGAAGATTATTTATTGTAATATCCTAAGAATGGAGTTTTTTAAATGGTGCATTTTCTAAATATATTTTTTGTAGTTTTAAAAGAATGGATGAAAACGGAGAAAGGGAATAAGGAGAAACGGAGAAAGGGTAATTAGATGAATTTTAGAAATCTTAAATGGATGTAAATGTAATTCAACAAAAAAGCGGTTCAAGCTATAAACTTGAACCGCTTTTTTGGAATTTATAAATAAGTCAGAATGAAAAACAAGGAATGTAGAATGAAAACCTCTTTATTCCACATTCTGACTTATAATCTGTTTTACACACAATTTCAATTACTTCAAAATCTCCCTCGCAATCACCATTTTCTGAATTTCGGAAGTGCCTTCGTAAATCTGCGTAATCTTGGCATCTCGCATTAATCTTTCTACGTGAAATTCCTTCACAAAACCATATCCACCGTGAACTTGCACCGCCTCAACGGTGGTGTCCATTGCCACTTGCGAGCAAAATAACTTCGCCATTGCCGCTGATTTTACGTAATCACGGTGATTATCTTTGTCCAAAGCCGCCTTAAAACACAACAAACGAGCCGCTTCGATGGATGTTGCCATATCCGAAAGTTTAAACTGAATGGCTTGGTGTTCGCAAATTGGTTTACCAAAAGATTTTCTTTCTTTTGAATATTTTACTGCCAATTCATACGCTCCCGAAGCAATCCCTAACGCCTGTGCCGCAATGCCAATTCGTCCGCCATTGAGGGTGGACATCGCAAATTTAAACCCAAAACCATCCGCTCCGATACGATTTCCTTTCGGTACTTTCACGTCCGTAAACATCAAAGAATGGGTGTCAGAACCACGTATGCCTAATTTATGCTCTTTTTTGCCAATCTGAAAACCCTCCATACCTTGTTCTACGATGAGGCAATTGATACCTTTATGTCCCAACTCCTTGTGTGTCTGAGCCATCACCAGATACACACCCGCACGTCCACCATTGGTAATCCAGTTTTTTGTCCCGTTCAATAAATAGTAGTCTCCCATGTCCTCCGCAGTTGTCTGTTGAGAAGTGGCATCTGAACCCGCTTCTGGTTCTGATAAGGCAAAAGCTCCCACCATTTCACCCGTTGCCAAAGCCGTAAGATACTTCTGTTTTTGTTCTTCGTTTCCGTAATGTTCCAGACCGTAGCAAACCAAAGAATTGTTTACCGAGACAATCACCGAAGCCGAAGCATCCACCTTGGAAAGTTCTTCCATTGCCAACACATAAGAAACTGTGTCCATTCCTCCGCCTCCATATTCAGGCGAAACCATCATTCCCATAAACCCCAATTCGCCCATTTTGCGGATTAATTCTTCGGGGAAATGTTCTTTGTCATCTCGTTCAATTACGCCTGGGAGTAGTTCTGTCTGGGCAAAATCACGGGCAGCCTGTTGTACTGCCAAATGTTCTTCGGTTAAATCAAGGTTCAAACCTTCTAATGTCATGGTGAAATCGGTTAATGGTGAACGATGAACGGTGAACAGCAAAAGGATTAATTGGTACGTTTATTTTCCCAAAATCCGTTTACCTTTTACCGTGTACCGTTTACCGTAAATAAGTTTTCAAATATACAAAATAGTATGCTTGCATAACAATTTTGTGATAAGTTTTTGAAAAATAGTAACTTGCGGGTAGAAGTCTGTAAGTCATAAGTCTGTAAGTCGTAAGGGAAAGAATTCCATTTTTTAACTTACGACTTACAGACTTATGACTTACGACTATCTTTCAACCAATAATCACCATATGAAAATACAATTTCACGGGGCAGCCCAACGAGTTACAGGCTCTAAACATCTGATAATCACTGAGAAAGGTACACGCATACTCTTGGATTGTGGGCTGTTTCAAGGACTCAATACCCAAGAATTAAACCAAGAATTTGCTTTCAATCCCGCTGAGATTGATTACGTAGTTCTCTCACACGCCCACATCGACCACACAGGATTACTTCCACGCTTGGTTGGGAAGGGATATTCGGGCAAGATATTCTGTACCGCAGCTACCAAAGATTTATGCTCTATTTTGTTAGGTGATTCTGCCCGAATCCAAGAAAGTGACGTGGCAAGAATCAATAAACGTCGTGCAAAAAAAGGAGAGACTTTATTAGAAAATTTATATTCTCAGGAAGATGTAGAAAAAACTTTGAGTCAGATGGAGGCGGTGAATTTTAGAGAGATTTTTTGGCTAAATGACGAAGTAAGTATCTATTTTACCGACACTGGACATATCTTAGGTTCTGCTGCTGTTTCATTGACAATTAAGGAAAATAATGAAGAAATAAAACTGTTTTTCTCAGGAGATATTGGTCGTCCAAATGATAAAATATTAAATTCTCCCGAAGCCTTCCCGCAAGCCGATTACATTATTTGCGAATCCACTTATGGAGCAAAATTACACGAAACGGAACTCGACGTGAAAGCACATTTATTAGCAATTGTTCAAGAAATTTGCGTAGAAAAACAAGGGAAACTCTTAATCCCAGCCTTTTCAATTGACCGTACCCAAGAGTTAGTTTATGCCCTTGATCAATTACAAGATGAAGGCAAATTGCCTGTAATTAAGGTTTTTGTGGATTCTCCTTTATCGGTAAATGCTACGCAAATTATGAAAAATCATCCCGAATGCTTTAACCCCGAAGTATTGGCTTATCTAAAAAGGGGAGATGGTGATGCCTTTGGATTTCCAAACTTGTATTATGTTTCAGCAACGGAGGATTCTAAGAAATTAAACGAGATAAAAGAACCTTGCATCATTATTTCTTCATCAGGAATGGCAGAAGCAGGACGCATAAAACATCACATTGCCAACCATGTGGAAGACCCAAATTGTGCGGTGCTTTTGGTGGGTTACACTACGCATGATAGCTTAGGCGGACAACTGAAATCGGGTAATAAAAAGGTAACTATTTTTGGTAAAGAATTGGATGTAAATGCCCAAGTATTCGTCATGGATTCATTCTCGGCTCATGGAGATTATCAAGAAATAATACAATTTTTATCATGTCAAGATAAAGCAAAAGTAAAGCAAATATTTTTGGTTCATGGAGAGATTGATGTGCAGACCATTTTCAAGGATAAATTATTGAAAGAAGGATATTCGGATGTATATATTCCTGCACATCAGGAGGAGGTTATTTTGTAGATTCAACTAATTGGAAAACGATTTGTTGTAAGTTAGATAGACCACAGATGACACTGATTTAGCAGATTTACACGGATAAATTTACGTTTTATCCGTGTAAATCTGTCAAATCCGTAGAATCTGTGGTCTATTTTTGTTTTGCAATACACACTTTATAATTACTACCAGTGATAATTTTGGTATTAAGTCAATTTGAGAAAGGCTGAGGTTTTTTTGTGTACCTTTGCCCCTAAATTAAGCAATAAAAACAATGACTTTCGAGGATTTTGAACTCAATCGACAACTACTAAATGCCATCGAAGAAGCTGGTTATCAA
>JAYUOX010000290.1:0-3683 GCA_043760595.1 Cytophagales bacterium | reverse complement strand
TGAAACTACTTCCAAGCGGAATAACAATGCCACCTTCTGCCTCCCAGCCATAACCAAAACCCGAATCATCGGTCATTTTTCCTTCCGCATTTTCAACTTCAAGATGATTGTAAACACCACCACCCGCAAGCAAATACTTCAAATTTGAAGTTCCGATGGGGGCAGTAATTTGAAGTCCAGCTTTGTATCCAGTTTCAACAATATCAATGTTACTAAGGGTAAATAAACGATTGGTGTTAAATCTATTCCAACCCCAACCCGTATAAATCGCTAAATTTGGCAGAAATTTATAGGCAATTGTTCCTTCAAAACCATAACCCGTCTTCAAATCTGAATCTCCCAATTTGGTTGTCGTAAAATTTGCCCCGCTTCTCAATGATAAACTCCAATTCTTTTGAGCCATGGCTTGATTGGAAAAAATCAGGAGCATCACGCTCACGCTCAACGTAACAAGAAATCTGTAACCTTGTCGTACAGATAAATTTTTGGTGTGTTTAATTTTCATGACATTTGAAATGTTTAAAAGAATATTACATAAAATAATAGTCTTAAACAAAGGTCTATATAATTGAAAATCAAAGTGTTATATAATTAACGAAAATGTTTGCATATTTCACGCTTTTAAGCCCAAACCATTTCTAATTTCATTGATATACTTGTTAGCTTTTTTTCATTCTCAATCTCCCAAATCAAAAATCCATACGGTTATAAAAATTCAAGATTATTGATGATTAATTGTTCAGAACTGATTGCATTTTCTACAATCTTTTGGATAAAACCTGTGAATTTTATAAACCTTTTAAATAATTATGTAATACTTTGATTTTCAATTATCTACAACTTTGTAAAATACTATTATAACAAAATATTAAAATGAAAAAGTTAATTCTTGCACCCTATATTTTTGGAATCTTAGCCATTACATCTTGCAGTTCGACCAAAATAACCAGCACTTGGCGAGAACCCAATAAGGAAATTAGCCTCAATAAATTGAACAAAGTGTTGGTAGTTGCTTTGTTTCAAAACGAAACAAGTCGAAGAAAAGCAGAAGACCAAATGGTGGGATATTTTTATGGAAAAGGCGTTGCTTCTTACGATTATTTGGACAAAAACATCAGTGCAAAAAATGAGAATGCCATTAGAGAAAAAATTAAAAATGATGGTTTTGATGGTGCCGTAACGATGCGATTGTTAGATGTGGACAAGGAAGAGGTTTATTCTCGGGGTAATATTTCCATGTATCCTGCATACTACCGAAATTTTAGTGGTTATTATTTTAGAAATTGGGGATATTTTTCAGACCCAGGCTATTATTCAACCACCAAAACATACACCGTGGAAACAAATGTATTTTCGATAAAGGAGGATAAAATTATTTGGTCGGGAATTACAAAAACTACTGACCCAAGTGGAGTCACAAAAATGACCGATGAAATTGGTAAGGTTGTTTTCAATGAAATGGTCAAGGAGGGATTTATTAGCGAGCAGTAGGAAAATGCAACGATACACTGTAACACTTCATAATTCTGGATTACATACCTTTAAATCCAACAATATTAACGATAAATGTCATGTCAAAGGAAAAAGATTCACAAGATAAAACAGGCAAGAAGACACCTGTTTTGAGCCTCAAAGAAAAACGTACTGCCAAAGCGGCAAAACGTGAGGAAAAAAATAACGATGTAAAAAATTAAACGTTTAATTTTAACTAAGTACCAAGATAAATTAATTAGCATAATACTTATGGCATGACTGATAGTAACTTGTTCATTATCAATAATTTATGAGTTTAGTCATGCCATGAGTAAATTTATCCAAGTACTTAAATACATATAAAGCAGTCGTTGTCCTTCAAAAGAACAACGACCATGAATCATTCAAATAAATGATTTTAAAAACCAAAAGCTCT
This sequence comes from Cytophagales bacterium, assembly GCA_043760595.1. Lineage (GTDB taxonomy): Bacteria > Bacteroidota > Bacteroidia > Cytophagales > Spirosomataceae > Arcicella. Next base: position 1,774 of record JAYUOX010000290.1, on the reverse strand, counting down.
TCTAAAAGATTTGGGGAATAAACTTCCTCTACCTCTCTTGAACGTATAAATCTCCGCTTCCTTTTGGGTTACTTCCTCAAAATTTTTCAAAAAAACCTGAGCCGTTTGATTCTGCCAATTCTTAAAGTTTTCGCTAACGTTTTGATGAACAGGCAGATACGAAATAAAACGACTTAAATTAAATTCAGTATCAGATATTCCAGCACCCGCCCGTTGTCCATCCCAAGCGTTAATTTCTTGTTCGATATGATTGGGAACGGGAACCATCATAATGGGCTTGCCTAAGTACATCGCCTCACAAACTGACTCAAAACCTGCGGTACAAATCAAGCCCGAACATTGTTCCATCATCTGTAAAAACTTCTCAGAATTGACTTGATGAAAGGTCAGATTTTCTCTGAACTGCCACTCATCCACGAATTCTTTGTTGTTCCAAAAACAATGAATTTCAACGTCACGATGATTGGCGTGCCAGTTGATAATGTCTTCACTCAACTTATGATGAGTGATATAAGCCAAGATAAAAGGTTTAGAGGTGGGCGTTAATTGCCTCACTTCATCACGGATGAGTGGGGGCGTAACCGCAATGTTATGTGCCTTATCGTCAGGCATTTGCACGAAAGAAAGGGCTAATTTTCGAGTTGAATTCAAGGCAGTCAATCTCGTGTTTAGGTTCAATAAAAACCTATCAATGTGCTTATTCGGCAGAGAGATAAACGATTGGTGTAATAAAAGATATTGGTGTCCTATGCAAACCACTGGAATGTTTGGGCGATAGAATTGAGCGTATAATCCACAAATCATATCGTAGAAATTCACAATTACATCGGGTTGATATTCTTCGACTTTCTGAGCTAAGAATTGAACGCTTTTTTTGTATTCACCTATCTTTTTTAAGTGCGTACTGATGGTGTCCCACACTTTCACGGCTTTGGTTTGTCCGTAAACCAGACTTGGAGCGGAGAAAGTCTCAATTTTCACGTTGATTTTCTCTTGAAAAAACGACGGTAAATTATCCACCTTATCCATTCCGACCATCACCGAAACCACTTGATGACCAGCCTGATTAAGAATTTCAAAAAGAGAAATGGCTTGGGTGAGGTGTCCTCTGCCTTCACCTTGCACTACGAATAGGAATTTGCTCATTTTATTAGTTTAATGGTAGTACAAAATTCACCATTTACTTTAAACCCATGATTCCCAGAATGTTAACATATCATTATTTCCTTACAAACACACTATGCTTCTCATATTTCATATCCGTTAACGCTCGCATGAAAGCCACCAAATCCTGTTTTTCTTTTTCCGAAAGGTTTAATTTATCTTCTGGCAAAGTTTGATTATCCAATTTAAAACCCAGACCATTTCCACCACCTTTATTATAAAAATCAACGACTTCTTCAAGCGTTTTATACACACCATTGTGCATATACGGAGCCGTAAGGGCAATGTTTCTGAGCGTTGGCGTTTTGAAAGCGTATTTCCAAACGTCAAATTTATAGAAAGTATATCGCCCTAAATCTGAGTCAATTCGATGATTTTTAATGGTTTCTGGCACACCAATAATTTCAGATTCTGTGTTCGTGAAATTGGGTGGAATTGTGCCATTAAATAAAGGTGTGAAATGACAGATTCCGCACTTCGCTTTGCCCGTAAATAGATTATACCCATTCTTTTCCGACTCAGTCAAAAGTGATTTTTGACCCCGCATATATTTATCAAATCTGGAATCAAACGACAATAGTGAACGCTCATAACTTGCCAAAGCATTCAT
>JAYUOX010000289.1:0-10685 GCA_043760595.1 Cytophagales bacterium | reverse complement strand
CTGGCGAACCATCATCTTCGATGTTTGGCTCAGTAGTATCTAAAAGGGCGTTTTCATCACCTTTAATTTTTTCTTTGATACGTTGTTCCAAAATCTCTAATAATTCGTGATTGTCTTTCAGCATATCTTTTACGGCATCACGTCCTTGACCCAAACGTTCTGTTCCAAAACTAAACCATGAACCCGCTTTTTTGACGATTTCCATGTCCACTGCTAAGTCTAAAACTTCGCCCGCCTTAGAAATACCCTCACCGTACATAATATCAAACTCAACGACTCTAAACGGAGGGGCAACCTTGTTTTTTACCACCTTCACACGGGTACGGTTTCCGATTACGTTGTCCGCATCCTTAATTTGACCAATACGACGAATATCCAAACGTACTGAAGCGTAAAACTTCAAGGCATTTCCACCAGTAGTCGTCTCTGGCGAACCAAACATAACCCCGATTTTATCACGTAATTGGTTAATAAATACACAACAACATCCCGTTCTGTTGATTACGCCCGTCAATTTACGAAGAGCCTGAGACATCAAACGAGCCTGTAAACCCATTTTTGAATCTCCCATATCGCCTTCTAATTCTGCCTTTGGTACAAGAGCCGCCACCGAGTCAATCACGATAATGTCAATTGCTCCCGAAGAGATTAATTGTTCCGCAATTTCTAAGGCTTGCTCACCATTATCTGGTTGAGAGATAAGTAATTGACTGGTGTCAATGCCTAATTTTTCGGCATAACCTTTGTCAAAAGCGTGTTCAGCATCAATGAAGGCTGCCAAACCACCTGCTTTTTGTGCTTCTGCAATCATGTGCATTGTCAAAGTTGTTTTACCAGACGATTCTGGTCCATAAACCTCAACCACACGACCACGAGGAACACCACCCACACCCAAGGCTAAGTCAAGTCCCAACGAACCCGTCGAAATCACGGGAACGTCCATTACCTTGGTGTCAGACAGACGCATTACTGTGCCTTTTCCGTAGGCTTTATCTAATTTTTCAAGCGTTGTTTGTAATGCTTTTAATTTTTCATTGACAGGGTTAGCTGCCTCTGCTTGTTGCTTTGCCATAATTATTTTTAATGTTTCTTGTAAATTGTAATAGTGAAATTACAAGAAATTCGTCAAATAAAAGTATTTTGCCATGAAATGTTAAAACGAAATTTACAAATAGCTTTTTGGTGCTTCCTGTTGGGTTCTTTACAGACCAACGCACAGATAAATAACTCGTCCTTAGAGACGTTTCAGCATCTTGATTCCACGAAATCAAAGCAATTATCCTTTCAATTTGAGAGTTTTTCTTTCTTAAAAAACAATGAATATTTCCTGAAAATAGCGGATGGCTATACGCTTTTTGGTAATCAATTTTCTCCAAAATTCACCTATCAACCAGATCCTCGTGTACGCATTGAGGCGGGAGTCTATGCGTGGAAAGATTTTGGAAATACTGATTTTACGAGCGTTCAGCCTATTTTTACGATAAAAATTCAGCAAGATTCTACCCAATTTTTATTCGGAAATTTAGAAGGAAACTTAAATCATCGTTTAATCGAACCAATGATGAACCCCGAGCGAGTGATTTTGAACCGACAAGAAAACGGGCTTCAATATACCCGAAGAAAACAAAAAGTTTTTTTTGATGCTTGGATAGATTGGCAACGCATGATATACAAAGGTGATGACAAAAAGGAAGAGATTTTTGCGGGTTTTTCTTGGAATAAAAAACTGATTATGAAACCTAATTTTTATTTATCGATTCCATACCAAATAACTTTTCAACATCGTGGAGGGCAAATTACCAAAGATACTGCCCAAGTAGTTACGAATAATAATACGGCTCTTGGTGTGGAGGTAGAATGGAAATTTAAAGGCTTTGTACAGAAAATCAAATCGCAAAATTACTTGGTGGGTTTTCAACAAAATTCAAATTACAATCAATATTTCAAAAGAGGTTCGGGTATTTATTTGAATCTTACGGCAGAAACAAAATTATTGAATTTGATGCTAAGTTATTGGAAATCATCGGGGTATTTGTCGGATGCTGGTGGGGACTTATACCAATCCGTTGGACGAACTTTTAGAAACGGGAATATCGTAGAAAAGGAGCGTAATCTATTAATAATCAGAGTGATGAAGGATTGGAAAATAATGGATAATTTATTTTTGACTTTTAGATTTGAACCTTATTTTGATTTGAATAATAAGGCTTTTGAACATTCGGAAAGTTTGTTTTTGACTTATCGGCAGGGGTTTGGAATGGGGAAGATTAGGAATTAGTTACTGGTTATTAGTTATTAGAAAATAATACTGAGATTTCTAATAACTAATAACAAATAACCGATAACTAATCTCTACAAAATAAACCTCGTAGAAAGAAAGTTAGACTCTTGATTCTCAACGATTTGATTCACAATTGCCTTATTTTCAGAGGTATCTTTTGTAGCAACAACCGTTCTGATTGAGAATGAACGTAATGCAGCCGTAACCGAAAGTGTACCCTCGGCGGAGTCCTTACGACCCGTAAACGGAAACGTATCGGGACCTCGCTGACATTGCGAATTAATATTGACTCTCGAAACTTGATTGACCGCTACATCCATCAAATCCGAAATTTGGTTCACGTCTTTACTAAAAATAGAAACCTGTTGTCCGTGAGACGATTCAATCAAATATTCAATGGGTTCTTTGATATGAGAAAACGAAATTACAGGCACTACGGGTCCAAACTGCTCTTCATCCCAAATTTTCATTTCTTTACTTACTGGATATAAAAGGGCTGGATAAACAAATGAATTGAATGTTTTACCTCCATTTTCATTCATCACCGTTGCTCCGTGAGCCTCGGCATCAGCAATTAGTTCTTTCAAATAATTGGGTTTGTTGGGCTCTGGAAGTGGTGTAATATTCACACCTTTATCCCACATCATTCCCAATTTTAATTTACCAATTTCTTCAACCATTCGAGCATTAAACTTGTCCACTAATGATTTATGCACCCACATTACTTTCAAAGCCGTACATCTTTGACCGTTGAACGACAACGAACCCAACATACATTCTTTTACTGCCAACTCTAAGTCCGCACTTTGCGTAACGATGGCAGCATTTTTGGCATCAAGACCCAGAATGGCACGCAATCTGTTCACTTTTGGGTGCAATTTTTTCAACTGATCAGCCACTTTTGAAGAACCAATCAACGTCAGAACATCAATTTTTCCCGATTGCATCATTTGTGGAACCACTGTGTTACCACGACCATAAACGGTATTGATTACTCCTGCTGGAAATGACGTTCTAAATGCCTCTAATAAAGGATAATGTAACAAAGTACCGTGTTTTGGGGGTTTAAAACATACAACATTTCCCATAATTAAGGCGGGAATTAAAGTCGTAAATGTCTCATTCAAAGGATAATTAAAGGGTCCCATGCACAACACAACGCCCAGCGGTGAGCGACGAACCTGCCCGATGATTCCTTCTTCAATCATAAATCTTGAAGAATTGCGATCAATGTCTTTCAAAGCTCCAATGGTGTCATAAATATACTGAACAGTACGGTCAAATTCTTTTCGAGAATCGCCCAAAGATTTTCCGATTTCCCACATCAGAAGTTTTACAACTTCGTCACGCTTCGAAATCATTTTTTGAGTAAATTTCTCTACGGCATCAATTCTCTGAGAAACCGACATCATGGGCCACTCACCACGCCCGTGATTAAATGCTTTGTGGGCAGATTCCAACACTTCCATCGCATCGGCAGGGTCAGTGATGGGGTATGAGCCAATCCGTTTTTGTTCTAAACCATTAGCCGTTTTTATGTACACTGGCGACCATACATCTTGGGTTTTGCCAGCCCATGCTCGCATTTCGCCATTGACCAAATATTCCCGTTGCTCAATGGGTTCGGTAAGGTTATACTCAGAAGGTATTTGCTCTTCTGTGGGAAATAATTTCTCTAATTCAGCTACATTCATTATTGAATTCTTTTTTGGAAAGATTTGGTTTTGATTTCAGGGCAAAGTTCAATTAAAGGTATTTTATTGGGACATTTTGAAGAATAATATTTGAAATATTTTATTTTATATTTGTAATATTATATTTTAGAAAAGTCAGTTCGATAATATATATAAGTAATTTATGCAATAATTGTTTTAAAATGAGAAGATTATATGAGGTATTTTTCTAAATTTTCAAAAAGAAATTGATATTATACATCTTATCACGTAAATTTAGATAAATAAACTATTAGCAAATCATAAAATGGTTTCATCAATCACAAATGGTGTAAAAATTAGTGTCAAAACGGATTTTCAACCTGAGTATTCTAATCCGTTTCAGGCTCATTTTGTGTTCTCGTATCATATCAGAATACAAAACGAAAGTGATTTTACGGTGAGACTTTTGCGTCGTCATTGGTACATTTATGATGCCAATGGAGAAATCCGTGAGGTCGAAGGCGAAGGTGTAGTTGGGCAACAACCCACGCTTGAGCCTGGGCAAAGTTATGAGTATTCTTCGGGCTGTAATTTGAATACCTCTTTGGGTAAGATGGCTGGTACGTACAGAATGGAGCGGATTTATGATGGAAAAATATTCAATGTAATCATTCCAGATTTTAATTTGATAGCTCCGTTTCGGATGAATTAATCTTCTCGATGTTAGATGTTCGGTTTTCGATGTTCGGACTACCAGACCCAAACATCGAAAAACAAACCGAAGCGTCGGACGCATCGATAATTAAATGATAAAATACTACCTCCAATTTCTATTTCATTCCAAAAACGAACATTCTCTTCATTCTCCTTTTGTTTTTGAACTTTATACGAAAATAATTCAACCAAGAACTACATTTTCTGTCTTTAATGAGGTAGAAAATTTACGTAAAAAACTTCTCAAAAATCGTTTAATCATCAATATTACCGATTTTGGGGCGGGTTCAAGAATTTATAAAACTAACCAAAGAGAAATTCGTCAAATTGCTAAGAATGCCGAGAAGAAACCTAAATTTGGCAAACTTCTATTTCGACTTATTCAACATTTCAAACCATCCATTATTTTTGATTTAGGAACATCTTTGGGTATCACAACTATCTATGAATCAAAGGCTTACGAAGCATCTAAAATTATAACTTTTGAAGGATGTCCCGCCACTGCAACCATTGCAAAGCAGAACTTTAAGGAAACGAATTGTGAAAATATTAAGATAATCGTTGGGAATATTGACGAAATGTTACCCAAAGAATTAGCCAAAATTGAACTGTTAGATTTTGCATTTTTTGATGCCAACCATCGATACGAGCCCACAGTACGGTATTTTGAATTATGCTTAGAGAAAACCAATGAGGAGAGTGTCTTTGTGTTTGATGACATCCATTGGTCAGACGAAATGCACCAGGCTTGGCAGTATATCCGAAACCACAAAGACGTGATGATTTCGATAGATTTGTTTTTTGTGGGTTTGGTGTTTTTTAGAAAAAATCAGCCGAAGCAGGATTTTGTGTTGAGGTTCTGAGGTAAGAGAAAGGGGGTTAAAGGAGGAAGGGAGACGGGATAATGGGAGGACAATAGTTCTCCATTCCTCCTATCTCCCTTCCTCCTTAAATTATTTAACGATAACCCCCGTAGCCACAAATCCAATGGCTTTTTCAGGCTGAGTAATTTTTGCAATTTCTTCTTTAGTTTTTCCACCATCTTCGGCATAATGCTTCAACATGGCAACTGAGGTAGTTTTTACTTTGGCAACACCTTCAAATACCACCGTTTTCCCAGCAATATCTTTGGGTACAAAGAACCCATAATCTTTAAAAGTAACTCTCATCGTTTGTCCGTCGGCGGTTTTTACTTTCATCCAACAGCCCGCAGCCTTACATACAGACTCGACCACGCCCGTAACTTTGGCGGGCATTTCTTCTTTGGTTTCTAATTTTGTTGCTAATTCTGTGGCTTGGATTGCTCCTTGCTCAGTTAGCGTCTCTCCGTGGATGCTCTGTGCTTTGGTGGCGAACGATGCTCCTATGAGCATGATACCTAAGGATAGTTTTTTCATATCTCGTTTGTTGTTAAATGTTCTTTTTTGACTTCGTTTACTTGCTCAATAGTAATATTTAGGGCTGTTGCAATTTGTTCATCTGTGAGAATTCCTAATTTTATCATTCCTAAAATACTTTGGATGAGTTGCTCTTGTTTTCCTTCCTCAAAGGTAATACTCAATACTTTTCGCTTGCCAACATCAATTTTAGACTTTTCCCATTCATCGGGAGAAATATTCTCAAATTGTACTAATTCAGCCGCTCTTTTAATTCCTTCTTTATTGGTATTAATAGTAGGATTTTCAGGGTGATGAATACTCTCATAAATCAAATCCAGCCAATCTCTATAGTTTTCTGGGGTTGATTCATCTTTATAATTTGGGTTCAAAAATATTAAATTATGTCCAAAAATATCCTGTTCAATTCCCTTCAAATTCTTTGGATTCAAGGAAGAAATCAACACTTCATCCTCAATAACTCGACCCGTTTTTTGATTAAATTTATAGCGAGAAGTCATTACCACAATTGTATAAACTGTTCTATCAACTGAATAATCGGCGGAGGTACGTTGTTGTTCGGTAACTGCTTGCAAATGATAATGCAGAAATCTATCAAAGTTATGGTCATATTCGACTTTTTGAATTTCTATGATTAGCCTATTTGTGGGGTCATCAGCGAAGATGTCGTACTTAAAGTTTACACTTCCCACTTTTGGAATAAACGCCTTTTCAGTCTCTATTTTTTCTGGCTCAACATCAATCCCAATAATATCCTTCACAAAAGCCTTAAAAACAATTCTGTCAGTAAAGGCTTTTTTGAAAAATACTTCATTATCTAATCTTGCAATGGTCATTTTTTGATAGTTTCAAATACAAATTTAGTGGATTTTTGAATAAATTGTACCTGATTATCAATTAATTACCTCAACCCAACCTTTACATTCTGCCCCTTGAAGGGTTTTTAGAAAATAATAATATGTTCCCGAAGGAATATCATTTCCCCAATCGTTTTTATACTCAGTCGTTTTCAACATGGCTTGCCCCCAACGATTCTGGATTTCGAGCGATTGGAGTTTTGTTCCTACCACAAAAAAATCATTTTTACCGTCCCCATTGGGCGTAACTACATTGGGTGGAGTGGCAGGTTTTTCTACTTCAACGGTTTTAGTATCAATCAGTAAACAATCTCCTTTGTATGATTTGAGGGTGATGGTATATTTTCCCGCCTCAGTATATGAAAATGGCTCGGGTTTTTGGGTGAGTAAACTATCTCCCCGACCTGTCAATACAACGTATCGAGTTCCATTTTTCGTATTATTCAGTAAAGTTACAAAAGTAGGTTTTCCGCAATCTTCGGATAATACATACGAAAAATCTGGTTTAAAAGATTCATCAATGCCAATATTAACGGTTCTTTGGGCTTTGCAACCTGTTTTTTCATCAACAACGTTTACCGTGAAAGTCGCTGGTTTTGCGATAGTTACAGAGATTTTTGCATTGGTCGAGTCATTCAAAGGAAGCGTCCCTTTCCAAGTATATTTCGTACCGCCCGATGCGGATAATTGTATCGTTTTGTTTCGACAAACTGATGTATCATTACTTACTTTGGCATTGGCTTCTTCCAATTTTACAATAACGGTTTTTGTAGTTTTACAGCCTAAACTATTCGTAATTTCTACCGAATAACTTGTTGATTTAGTGATAGTTGCAATCGGATTAGGAATATTGGTAGCATTTAAACCCGATGCAGGAGACCAAGTATATTTGTTCCCTCCTTCGGCTAATAATTGAACGGTTTTTCCATCACAACCGCTAATGGTTTCAGGAGCGAGTTTAAAATTAGTTTCTATTACTTTTATGACTTTTTTGACCTGTTCCTCACGTTTGCACGATAGTAAATTTGTCCCTTTCAACGTGATGGTATAAATCCCAGGTTTGGTAAAAGTAAATTCTTCTGTGCCTGCAGTTGAGTTTTTTTCTCCTCCCAGATTCCACGCAATCGTTTTAGCTCCGTCGCTGGTATCTTGAAAATTTACTTTGAAAGGTGAACATCCCACGAGCGTATCGGGTGAACTACTTGGTGATTTTTTTGTACCATCGATGGCATCAAAACTCACTTTCAAATTATCAACATCAAATTTAAAAGCTGCATTATTGCAATTGACCGATGGGTTGGTGCGAGACCAAGCGTTTGGGGTAACTGGAAAACTGGAAGGTGCCCCCTGACGGTTACATGAACAGGCTGAATGATAGATAAAACCTTGTTTGTCAAAACGGCAAGTTCCGCCGTCCACGTGGTCGCCAGCACCGTCTCTTACTGTGTTGTTTCCTCCAAAAAATGTAGCATAGAGTAACGATTTCGCCCCTTTTTCGATTAAGGCTAAGTAAAAGTTATTGCCATCAGTGGTTGTTCTGAAAGCATCTGGTGTAACGGGCATTCCTGTTGTATTTACATTGGGAGCGTTAGGCACGGAGTTGTTGGTTTTTCCTCCCCAGCCTGCGATGTAGATATTGCCACATTCGTTCACCAAAAATGCAGTTGGCACAATATCAGGTGAGCCTTTGCCCGTTCCGATGGTGGTTGAAAAGTTAGTTTTTTGTAAATTTTTATCTATTGAATGAATAAATTGACCACTTTTGGGGTTTGAATAAGTGGCATTTTGGATTGGATAAGTTCCCAAAGTCAGTCCATAAACATACACATTTTCATCATTATCAATTTCCATTAATTGGGCTAAATCCAGATTGGAAGTACCCAAATATGTTCCATTGAAGGCAGTTGGGGTAAAACTTTTGGAAATATCTCTCGTAAATTTCATAATAAAAGCATCAGTTCCGCCATTGTTTTTAGTTTGTAAAGTTTGAGAAAAAGGTAAGTTTGAACTCTCCGTTGCACCGCAAGCGTAGATGCTCCCAGATTTGCCAATTTTTAAGGAAAAAGCGGCATCATAGCCATTTCCGCCAATGGTTGTACTCCATAATATTTTGGATAAATCTGGATTGAAATTACAAATTACGGCATCACTTACGGCACTTTTTTGAATATTTGGAAGCCCCCCAACAATCGGAAAATCAGGCGAATCTGTTACCGAGGCAATATACACATTGTCTTGGTCGTCCGTTACAATTTCTCCTCTAAATTCATCACCATAATTCAAAACACCTAAATTTAAACCATCCGTTCCAGACCCTCCCAAAAAGGTAGAAGCTAACAATTTTGAGCCATCCGAACTCAGTTTTGAAACAAAAATATCACTCCCTCGGCTGAACAATTGTCCAGAAGTTGGGTCGATAGTTCCTCCTCCATTAAAAGTTTGGTCAAAAGCATTGGCAGTCGTAGGAAAATTAGGCGAAGAGGTCGTTCCAAAAATCAATAATTCTCCTTTGGAATTGACGATAAGACTATGAGGAATATCAGCATTTATACCGCCCAAATAACTGGCATACAACAATTTAGAACCATCTGGACTAAATTTCATAATGGCAACATCCCAAAACCCTCCGTGAGCAATCTGGTACGCACCCGTCGTTACAGGAAATTTACTTGGGCTTGGAACAGAACTCAACGCCGACCCGCCCGCATACAAATTGCCTTGTGCATCATACGTGGCTGTATGCCCCCAGTTGTCAGTTGTAGAGCCAGAATAGGTCGAAAAAATGAGTTTGGGGTCAATGGTGAGGGTTTTATTTTGGTCGTAATTTTCTGGAAATGAGAAGGTTACGATATTTTTATTGATTTTAAAATTACTTTTTACTTCGGCAAAACTTTGTCTTGAATTTTTACTGATAATATTTTCTGAGAAAGAATACGGTTTCATTTCGATAATATCCGCCAGCGATGTTTTCACCTTCAAATGTCCATTTTCCAGAGTCATTTCGTCTGCCCCTTCGTATCGCATTTTAATTTGATCTGTCGAAATTTTGGGAGATACGATAAACTCATATTTCATCGCATTTTCAGTTGAATAAAGCCTCAAATCAATGCCGTTGTAGATATTTTTCAATAATATTTCACCAAAAGATTTTACGCCAACCGACCATTTTGAAGGGTCATTTCCGTAAAAATAATTTTGAGTTTCAGCGATATTGTTATTAGTTTCAATGGTAAAATCTTTATTTGCTCCGTCAAAAACCACGTCTAACCCATGAGCATTCAAGGGCTTTTTTGTTTCCGATTGTTTGCTATGTTTCATCTCATAGAGGGCATTATTATCCAAGAAAACATAGTGTAATCTATCTTCTCGAATTTGTAAAACACCCCCGGGGATATAAACCAAGAACTTAATTTCCTTTTCCCATTGCCCTTTATTTTCGATAAAACGGACGGGAGGAACTTCGGCAAAGGATTTGAAACTGAGGAGGATGAATATAAAAAGTAAACGTTTTTTCATATAAATTTTAAGTATAAAAATAGTCTGCAAGATACTTACGATTGGTTTATGAGACAAATTTGATTTTGATTTGAATAAAAATTTAATTTTATACAAATAGCTGATAATCAGTCGTTTGAAGTACTAATCACCAATTACCAACTAAGTACCCGTTATTAATTAGTTTATGTTTTGATAAATTACAATCATCTGATTATCAATTGATTATATCTTAAAATCCTAACAACTAAATCCTAACCCCTACTTACTTCTATTTATAAATTTT
>JAYUOX010000288.1:0-3697 GCA_043760595.1 Cytophagales bacterium | reverse complement strand
TTCGAGAATCGTTGTCTAATTGTTCGTCCACTCTCGAAGTGCCACCGAGCGTAGGTCGCTTCGAGCTACATTATTTTATGCCTCTCCTCCCTTATTTTCAGGAGGCGTACTATTCGGTTTTTGATTATTTTTATTTCCTCCACCTTGCTGATTCTGAGGACGTTGCTGATTCTGGGGTCTCGGCTGTCCTTGTCCATTTCCTTGCGGGCGTGGTTGATTTTGTGGTTTGGGCTGTTGTTCTTCACCACCTTGCTGACGTGGCTGATTTTGTGGTTTAGGTTGCCCATTTCCTTGCGGGCGTGGTTGATTTTGTGGTTTGGGCTGTTGTCCTTCACCAGTACCTTGCTGTCCTTGTGGACGTGGCTGATTTTGGGATTTAGGTTGTTGTCCTCCCTCAGCACCTTGTTGTCCTTGTGGACGTTGCTGATTTGGATTGGGTCTATTTCCTTTTTGCCCATGAGGTGGTCTCTGATTTCCTTTTTGACCCTGTGGAATGTTGCCCTGACTAACATCAACTTGTGGTTTATTAACAGGCTGATTTATAGGCATATTACCCGCTTGTGGCTTTGGTTCTTGCTTAAAATCCTTACGTTCTGGACGAGGAGAATTTGATTTAAAATCCTTGCGTTCTGGACGTACAAATTCTTTTCTATCTTGTTTAAAATCTGGACGGTCAAACTTTGGCTTGTTATCAAATTTCTTTTTACCACCACCATATTTTCTATCCATTTTATCCAAATCGGCATTCAATGGACCTGTACCTTTTTCTAATTCTAATTCAATTTTTGCCGATTCCGCTCCGTCAATGGTTTGTGGTTTTTCGCCTTTTACGTTCAAAGCTAACACCTCTTTAACTCTATCTACCGTAATGGGAATCCAGTTGCTTTCTTCACCTCTATATCCAAACCACATCACTCTTTTGAAAATATCGGTTTTTTGTAAAAAAGCCTCTCCTTTGATGGTTTGAAGGGGTTTTTCGACGGCTGGAATATCTTTCAGAGCATCCATATAGGTCTCTAATTCATAGTTCAAACAGCATTTCAAACGCCCACATTGACCTGAAAGTTTAACGGGATTCAAGGAAAGATTTTGGTAACGAGCGGCAGAAGTCGTAACATTTTTGAAGTCCGTAAGCCACGTTGAACAACACAGTTCACGTCCACAAACGCCAATCCCACCCACACGGGCAGCCTCTTGACGAAGCGAAATTTGCTTCATTTCAATTCTGACTTTAAACTCACCCGCAAGGGTTTTGATTAAATCACGAAAATCGACACGGTCATCGGAAGAATAGTAGAAAATGGCTTTGGTATTATCCGACTGAAATTCAACGTCTGAGAGTTTCATGTTCAGTTTTAATTCCTTAACGATTTCACGAGAACGGTACATTGTTGGATAATCACGGGCAACGGCTTGTTCGTGTTTTTCGAGGTCTTTTTCGTTGGCTTTGCGGTAAATTGACTTGATTTCGTCATTGTCTTTTACCGATTTTTTGAGCATCTGCAAACGCACTAATTCGCCTTGAAGAGACACAAAACCCAAATGATGTCCACTCGGAACGTCCACAATCACGGGGTCGCCAGCGTAGAGTTCCACTTGGTTGATGTTTCGGAAAAACTCTTTCCGTCCACCTTTGAATTTTACTTCTACGATATTGAATTTACTGAAAGTCGGCACATCCATGTTCGACAACCAGTCAAAGACGTTCATTTTGTTGCAGCCGCCCGTGCTACAAGCACCATTGTTCTGACAACCACCTACTTTTCCGTCTTCTTTATTTTTAGTTCCACAGCTTCCCGAAGAACACGATTTACATCCCATAATTTTTATAATTTATTCCGTAAGGCATTCACATTATTCATAATACTCACGCATTGCTTTAATAATGTCTTTTTTCTTTTCTTCCGAAAAATCATTTTTATAAAAACGCTCAAATACTTCTACTTTTAAATCAATTTCAGAAATTTGAGGGTTCTTCAATCTAATACTATTCTCAACTATTTTTTTTACACCTTCTATCATTTGAAAGCCTAACTCAAAACGCCTTGACAACGAATTTTTTAAGAAAATTTCATTTTGTAATTTTCTAATATGGTCGGGAGTATCAAGAATTTTTATCATATCAGTTTAAATGTATCTAAACGCAACTTATTACACCAATATTTCACATAATTTCTATCTAAATCTTTGTTATCTATCAAATTTTGAATATCTAAAATCTGTTGGCTACTAAACATTTGATTTGTCCAAATTAACTTAGAAACGACTAAATCTTCGAGCGTGACGACCCATATTTCAGTTCCAAATACATTACTTCTTTGTTTTCGATTAAACTCGGTTTCACGGTATAAATCATGTTTGAGAACAATAAAATCTACTTTAAAACCTGTTTTAAAATCAATGATGTTAAACATTCCCTGTCGTGTCATTTCTTCTTCAACAGAAGGTTTATGAAAATAATATTCACCCTTAAATATCTCCGAAAAACTGTCAATATTGTCTGTATTTAACTGAATAACAATGTCAATGTCTCTTGTCATTCTTGCAGAGGCATAGGCATTCATTGCTAAGCTACCAGAAACCATATATTCAATTCCTCTTTTCTCTAATTCAGAAGTTATGTATGCAAGTAATTCTTCCATTATCAATATCTAAGCACATCCAACCCAATATCCTTCCGATAATATTTTCCCTCAAAGGCAACATCCTGAGCCGCTTTTTGAGATTTTTGAATGGCTCTTTCGAGGGTGTTTGACATACCCGTGAGTGCCATCACTCGCCCACCATTCGTTACAATTAATTTACCTTCTAATTTTGTTCCTGCATGAAAAATATTAGCATCTTTTACAGAATCATAGCCTACAATTACATCCCCTTTTTTATAATCGCCTGGATAACCGCCCGCCACAACCACTGTCGTAACGGCGTGCTGTTTGCTTACCGTAAATTCCGCTTCGTGGAGTTCTCCTTTGGCAGTTGCAATCATCAGCGACATAAAATCTGATTCTATTCTTGGCAACACAACTTCTGTCTCTGGGTCGCCCATTCTGGCGTTGTATTCTATCACTTGGGGTTCGCCTTCGTGGTTCATTAAACCAATAAAAATGAATCCGTTATAATCAATTCCCTCTTTCTTTAAACCTTCAATCGTTGGAATAACTATTTCATTTTCAACGACTTGCATGAATTTTTCATTCGCAAATGGTACGGGAGAAACGGCTCCCATTCCGCCTGTATTCAAGCCTGTATCGCCTTCGCCAATGCGTTTGTAATCTTTGGCTTCGGGTAAGATTTTGTAAGATTTTCCATCAGTTAAAACGAAAACTGATAGTTCAATTCCTGTTAAAAACTCTTCGATAACTACCTTACTACTGGCATCGCCAAATTTGGCATCTACGAGCATTTCAGTTAAAGCTACTTTGGCTTCTTCTAAGGTCAGGGCAATAATTACGCCTTTTCCTGCGGCAAGTCCATCGGCTTTTAGTACGATTGGGAGTTTTTGAATTTCAAGATAATCTAAACCATTTTGCAACGTATCTTTCGTGAAAGTCTCAGATTTTGCCGTTGGAATTCCGTATTTTACCATGAAATTCTTTGAGAAATCCTTTGAACCTTCAAGCATCGCTCCTTTTGCATCAGGACCAACTATTAAAACATCCTTCAAATCTTCTCTCGACTGAAAATAATCACGAATTCC
>JAYUOX010000287.1:0-32645 GCA_043760595.1 Cytophagales bacterium | reverse complement strand
AAATTTCGTTACGAATTAGACGATCAATTAAAGGCTGGTGAATTGACGGCGGCTTATCAAATCTATAACGTTTACAGAAAAAGAGCCAAAGAACGTTTTGCGTTTGTAACTTCTATTTTGAATAAACCGATGGATTTTAAAGTTGATGAGTCTTACTCGCCCGACCGTGAAAAGTCAACTTGGGTAAAATCATCAACAGATTTAGATGATATTTGGAGAAAAGCTATCAAAAGCACTTTATTAGATTGGAAAATTAGTGGAAAAGTTGATTCAGTAGCTAAGAAAGATTTAACAGAACGATATAAACGTACTGAAAAATATTTCGATAAAACTAAAAGCGAAGACGTTTTTCAGCAATTCATGAATTCATTTACGGAAAGCGTTGACCCACATACAACCTATTTTATTCCAAAAACTGCCTCAACTTTCAACCAAGAGATGTCACAATCTTTTGAAGGAATTGGTGCAACTTTGAGAAATGAAGGTGATTACGTTCAGATTGTGGATTTGATTGTGGGTGGACCTGCATTTAGAAGTAAGCAATTGAATCCAAAAGATAGAATTGTGGCAGTTGCACAGGGAGATGATAAACCTTATCAGGATATTGTAGGTTGGTTTACTGATGATGCGGTTAAACTGATAAAAGGTCCAAAAAATACGGTTGTTCGTTTGAAAATGCTTTCTGTGGACGCACCAACGGGTACCGTTCCAAGAGAAGTTCGTTTAGTTCGTGAGAAAATTAAATTAGAAGAAGGAACTGCAAAGAAGGAGATTTTGAACTTCAATCGTGATGGGAAAGATTACAAATATGGTCTTATCACTATCCCACTTTTCTACCGTGATTTTGAAGGTGCAAAGAGTGGTGAGCAAGGATACAAAAGTACAACGGCTGATGTAAAGCGTTATTTGAATGAATTGAAAACGGAGAAAGTTGATGGGGTAATTGTTGATTTGCGTAATAATGGTGGTGGTTCTTTGACGGAAGCCGTAAACTTAACGGGTTTATTTATTCCACAAGGTCCTGTTGTTCAACGTAAACAATCAGACGGTGAAATTTCGGCTGAATATGACCGTGACCCATCTGTTACTTATGATGGACCTGTTTCAGTTTTAGTGAATCGTTTCTCTGCCTCGGCTTCTGAGATTTTTGCGGGTGCAATTCAAGATTATAAACGTGGTTTAATTATCGGTGAACAAACCTACGGAAAAGGAACGGTTCAGAGCTTAATTGACTTAGAGCGTTTTTTGAAAGGTGAGCCAGAAGGAGTGGGGCAATTGAAAATTACGATGGAGAAATTCTATCGTATCACGGGTAGTAGTACGCAACACAAAGGCGTAACGCCTGATGTTGAGTTACCATCGTCGTTTAGTGCTTCTGAATTTGGCGAAAGCTCGCAACCAAGTGCATTGCCTTGGGATATGATTGCTTCTACTAAATACACTTTGTCGAATAATATTACGGATAAAGATATTGCTTTCCTTCGTGGAAAATATCAAGGACGTTTGAAAACGGAAGGAGATTTGAAGAAACTTTTGACCGAAATAGAAAATTATAAAAAGGCAAAAGAAAAGAAAACTATTTCGTTACAAGAAGACAAACGTCGTAAGGAAATTGATGAACAAAAGAAAAAGAACATCATTGACCCTGCTGATGAAAACGAATTAAAGGCAAATGACCCAGAAGACGTTGCAGGAGTTGGAAAAATCACAGGTGCAACAATACCGAAGGATAAAACCAAAGAAAAACCCGCAACAGACTCAACCAGTGTAGCAAATGCCAAAGTAAAAGCCTTGAAAGAAAAACGTGAAAAAGACCCTTATTTGAAGGAAACGGAGCGTTTGCTGACAGATTTGATATTGAGTATGCCAACTACGGGTGTGAAAGTTACTCAGGTCGAGAAGAAGAAAGAGTAAACAAAAAAGCCTTTCAGATTGATTTCTGAAAGGCTTTTTTTATTATTGAGATTCCATTGTTGAAGCTATTTTGTCAAAATCGATTGCCCCACATGAGCCGCAACCTTTTGCACAACCAGCTTTATTTTTGGGATTAAAGTTTTGGTAAACAATATTTCCTAAATAGGCGATGGCGGATAAAAATATTAGTCCAATTATTATATTTTCCATTTTCTGCCGATGCAGAAGCATCGGGTTACAGATTCCAATTTCGAGAAATTACTACCTTCAATTTTAAAAACATTTCACAACCTGCAATTAGTTCACGACCAAATAAAAGATATAATCACTCACTCCTTCGAAATCCATTACTTTGCCCACTACTTTTGAAATTTCCAGATTTGCCAACTTTCAAAAAAGTTGGCAAATCTAATTTCAACGAGTTATGTAGAACTCCACACTCCTTTGAAATCCGTCATAACTTACTGTTTACGAGTTTCTAAGATACTAATTTCTTTTATGAAAATTAAAATCAGCCTTTCAAGGCTTTTTGATAAACATCGAGGACCCTTTTTCGAGCAAAATCATGATCTACAATAGGTTGGGGATAATTAAAACTGTTCAATTCTGGAATCCAAGTTTTGATGTATTCTAATTGTTTATCGAATTTTTCGGTTTGTAACCTTGGGTTAAAAACTCTGAAGTATGGTGCTGCATCGCAACCACTTCCTGATGCCCATTGCCAACCGCCGTTATTGGCTGAGAAGTCAAAATCTAACAGTTTTTTGGCAAAATAGGCTTCGCCCCATCGCCAATCTATCAGTAAATGTTTGGTCAAAAAACTGGCAACGACCATCCTCACACGGTTGTGCATAAAGCCCGTGGCGTTCAGTTCTCGCATTCCTGCATCCACAATTGGGTAGCCTGTTTTGCCTTCACACCATTTTTGATACTCACTTTCGTTATTTCTCCATTCTATTTTATCATATTCTTTTCTAAAAGCATGACCCTGACTAACGTGTGGAAAGTGATGGAGAACATTAAAATAAAAGTCTCGCCAAATCAACTCGTTTAGCCATTTTTCAGAAAGTTGCTGTGCTTTTCGAGCCAAATCTCTGATACTGATTGTTCCAAATCTGAGATGAACCGAAAGCCTTGATGTACCAATAACTGCGGGAAAATCTCTTTTTTCTTCATAATTTTTCAAAATACTTTCTCTGACTTCCTTAAGAGGAAATGTGCCTCTGACTGCCTTAAAGCCCATTTCCGATAAACTTGGAATTTCTTTTTGGTCTGATTTTAGAAAATTGTCGAAATATTCTTCTGTTTGATATGATTTTAAATGAAGCTCATTTACTTTCTCTTTCCACTTGCGGCTGTAAGGGGTAAAAACGGTATATGGAGTTCCTGCACCTGATAAAATTTCGTTTTTCTCAAAGATAGCTTGATCTTTGTAAGTCATAAAATCAACACCTTCTGTCCTTGCATATTCACGTGTTTTTTCATCTCTTTCGTTGGCGTAATGCTCATAATCGTGATTGGTATAAATGGCAGAAACCTCATAAGCATTCAATAATTCTGGAAAAACTTCTTCGGGCGTGCTATATTTCACCAAAAGAGAAGAACCCATTTTTTTTAATTCTGCCTGTATTTCTGATAAAGAGTTGTGAATAAACTCAACTCGACGGTCAGATTTATCTTCCAATTTATCCAAAATATTTTTATCATAAATAAAGATTGGGAGAACAGGATTCCCTGATTTGAGGGCATGGTACAACCCTGCGTTATCGTGTAAGCGTAAGTCTCGGCGAAACCAGAAGATTGAAATTTTGGTCATTTTGAAAAAGGATAGTTAAAAGAAATACATTTTGTAAACTCCTTATTAGTTTATTTTGTTTTGTTTCTGACATCTAAACTGCGTTTTCAAAATTAATCCAAACTTATTCGTCAATTATATTGACAAGCCCTATCCAAAAATTGTATATTTGCAAGAATCATATTGAAGTTAGTAGTCTTAGGGCAATAGACTTTGGTATAAAAACAAGATTTTGAGGATTCGGAAATCGACTAAACCATCTCCATTTTATTAACCAAGAATTAGTACAAAACGATAAGAAAATGATTCCAGGCGAAAAAACCGCAAACATTATTAGAATGAAACTTTCTGAGTTTAGATTCGATTTACCCAATAATCTTATTGCACTCTACCCACCCGAAAATCGAGGAGAGTCTCGCATGATGGTTGTAAATCGCAAAACAAAGACTATCGAACACAAAATGTTTACTGACATTCTACAATATTTTGATGACGGAGATGTAATGGTGATGAACAATACAAAAGTTTTTCCAGCACGTTTGTATGGTCAAAAAGAAAAAACAGGTGCGAAAATTGAAGTATTTTTACTCCGTGAATTAAATCGTGAACACCGCCTTTGGGATGTATTGGTAGATCCCGCTCGCAAAATTCGGGTTGGTAATAAACTGTATTTTGGGGATAGTGATTTAGTGGCTGAGGTAATTGACAATACTACGTCTCGTGGGCGTACTATCCGTTTCTTGTATGACGGCGACCATGAGGCATTGATGAAGCAAATCCATTTATTAGGTGAAACACCGCTTCCTGACGAAATTCGTTTCAAGCGCAACGTTGAACCCGAAGATGAGGAGCGTTTTCAGACTATTTATGCCAAACACGTTGGGGCTGTTGCGGCACCTACTGCAGGAATGCACTTCAATAAAATTATCATGAAACGCCTGGAGCTGAAAGGAATCAAGTTTACTCCTCTGACGTTGCACATCGGTTTAGGAACATTTAGAACCGTTGATGTTGAAGATTTGACAAAACACAAAACTGATTCTGAGAATTTTAATATTCAACCAGAAACCTGTGATATTGTAAACGAAGGAATTGACAATAAGAAGAAAATTTGTGCCATCGGAACTACGGCAATGAGGGCATTAGAGTCTTCTGTATCTGCTGATGGGCATTTAAAGCCGATTGACGGTTGGACGGATAAATTTATTTTTCCGCCTTACGAAGTACGTATTCCAAACGCACTTTTAACCAATTTTCATCTACCAGAATCAGTTTTGATTATGATGACTTCTGCTTTTGGTGGTTTTGAATTAATCAAAGAAGCCTACCAAATTGCGATTAAAGAAAAGTACAAATTCTTTACTTATGGAGACGTAATGTTAATTATCTAAAATAAAAAAAGCCCTTTCTGTTACGCTGAAAGGGCTTTTTTGTGTTAAAATATCCTATAAATGTAAATGCCGAAATTCGTTTGCTCTTAAATCTCCTAATTTAATTTCTCCTATTCGTATTCTTACTAAATTCAGTACTTCATACCCTAATTTATAACACATTCTCCGTATTTGGCGATTCATGCCTTGTGTTAATGTGATTTTAAAAGAAATACTAAATATTTTCTCAACTTTACAAGGCAAAGTCTTTTTTCCCAGAATTGTGATTCCTTCGGACATTTTTTGAATAAAATTATCGTCAATTTCTTTATTGACAGTAACAAAATATTCCTTTTCGGTTTGATGTTCGCTACGTAAAGTTTTATCAAAAAGTCTTCCATCATTTGTTAAAAGTAATAGTCCTTCTGAGTCTTTGTCTAATCGTCCAACTGGGAAAAGTTCTTCTTCAAATGGTAAAATGGCTTTTAAATTATCCTTAATTTCAAGATTTAACGTTGTTTCGATACCCCTTGGTTTGTAGAAAGCAACGTACACAAACTTCTTTCCCTCTTGCAAAATTTGACCTCCCAAAACCAAAGTATCTTCTGGATTTATGACAACATTCTCACAAACCGATTGTTCGTTCATTATTACTTTTCCTTCTAAAATAAGTGTCAAGGCACTTTTGTTAGAAATATTAAGTCGTTTGACTAAAAGGTATTGAAGTCGTTTTCGAAAGGTCATATCTTTATGAATTATGAGGTATGAATTATGAGGTATGAATTATGAGGTGTGAATTATGAGGTATGAATTATGAATTATGAGGTATGAATTATGAATTATGAGGTATGAATTATGAGGTATGAATTATGAGGTATGAATTATGAGGTATGAATTAT
Organism: Cytophagales bacterium; assembly: GCA_043760595.1. GTDB lineage: Bacteria > Bacteroidota > Bacteroidia > Cytophagales > Spirosomataceae > Arcicella. The sequence goes on along the minus strand of JAYUOX010000287.1, from coordinate 26,667 downwards.
GAATTATGAATTATGAATTATGAATTATGAATTATGAATTATGAGGTCGTAGGTATTAGGTAATGAAAAGCGAAATCTTAAATTCTGAGTTCCACAAATACAAGATATTTTTAAAATTTATCGAATGATTTTATCTTATCCCTCATCCCTACGACCTCATACCTACGACCTCATACCTACAACCTCATCCCTACGACCTCATCCCTACGACCTCATCCCTAAATAAGCCCTTCATCCGCAAAACTCAAATACCCTTTATCTGTAAAAATCACGTGGTCTAACACAGGAATATCCAAATACGAACCCGCCTCACGGAGTTTTTTGGTCAAATCTTTATCCGCCTGACTTGGGGTGAGGTTGCCCGAAGGATGATTATGCGAAAGAATAATGGCACTACAAAGATTTTCTAAGGCAACTTTAAAAATCATCTTGGGGTCAGCAACTGTCCCCGAAACGCCACCGCTACTGATTCGCTCGCATTTCATTACTTGATTTGCCCGATTCAAAAGAATTATCCAAAATTCTTCATGGGGCAAGTCCAGCAAATGGGGCATCAAAACTTCATAGGCATCCCGTGAAGAAGTTATTTTAGGACGTTCTTGTACCTCTGAGGTCTTACGTCTCCGCCCTAATTCTAAGGCACTCACGATGGCAATGGCTTTGGCTTCACCGATGCCTTTAAATTTAGATAAGTCCTTGACAGTCAGGCGTGCCAATTGGTTCAAATCATTATTGACACTCTGTAAAATTATCTTACAAAGTTCCACAGCCGTCATTTTGGGCGTACCCGAACCAATGAGAATGCCTAAGAGTTCGGAGTCTGAAAGGGCGGCTTTTCCTTTCAATAAAAGTTTTTCTCTTGGACGGTCTTCTTCAGCCCAAGACTTTATACTGAGATGCTGTTGTTCTTCGTAGTGGTTCATTTTGAGTATAACAGGTTTTCGACCTGTTTCAGCATTATTGACAACAGGTTGGAAACCTGTTATACTTTTGAAATATTCCACAAGATAAAATCACTATCGTTTAGAAACAAAAAAAAGACCCTACTTTTCAGCAAGGTCTTTCAAAAAAATATTTTTGAGCTATAATTAAGCTAATTTATTCACCAGCTTCGATAACTTTGATTTCAAGTTAGAAGCCTTATTTTTGTGAATTACGTTTCTCTTCGCTAATTTATCTAACGCAGAAGAAACTTTTTTGTAAAGGTCAGTTGCTACTACTTTATCAGCGGTATCACGCAATTTTCTAACCATTGAGCGGGTAGTTTTGTGTTGATAACGGTTACGTAATCTTTTCGCTTCGTTAGATCTGATTCTCTTTAATGATGATTTGTGATTTGCCATGTTTATTTCCCGAATAAATATTGGTTGTCTGTTTTCTAAATTTGAAGTGCAAAGGTACGACTTTTTTATTAAATCACAAGAGCGTTTTGTTAAAAATTAGTGATTGGAGATTAGTGATTGGAGATTGGAGATTGGAGAATGGAGAATGGGGATTGGAGATTGGGGCAAGAGATATGTTAAAAATTTGGCATTTAAAATATTTAAAACACTGATATTCAAGTATTTAAAACGTTTGTATTTTATTTAACATTGGTGAGTTTTTGATTTGGCAACTTTTTGAAAGTTGGCAAATCTATTTTTATTCATTATAAAAAAAGTTAAATCATTTTCAAATTATTCCTAAATTTACAATTCAATCACTATCAAATTATTTATGAAAAAATCAATTTTGTTTTTGGGCTTATTCTCCTTATTCTTTTCATCCTTTTCGATTAGGGTTAACCTAAATAAAAACTCACTCCGCACTCCAAACTCAAAACTCAAAACTCATTTTTGGGGTTTTTTTGCTCACCAACGGATTAATCGGCTGGCTATTTTTACGCTTCCGCAAGACATGATGCCTTTTTATAAGACACATTTACGTTATGTGATGGAAAATTCCGTCGCTCCTGACCAAAGACGGTACGCCGTCAAGGATGAAGCCCCTCGGCATTATATCGACTTGGATAATTATGGCGATAGTGCTGCTTATAAACTGCCCATATTTTGGAAAGAAGCCGTTGAGAAACTAACGGAAGATACTTTGATGAAACATGGTATTGTACCGTGGCATATTCAGTTGATGAAATTTCAATTGACGAAGGCTTTTCAAGAAAAAGATGCTCAACGAATTTTAAAACTATCGGCTGAAATTGGACATTACATAGCGGATGCGAATGTACCTCTACATACGACTTCCAACTATAACGGTCAGAAAACCAATCAGTTAGGTATTCATGGCTTCTGGGAATCACGTTTGCCTGAATTGTATTCGGATGATTATGATTTTTTTGTGGGAACTGCCGAGTATGAGCGTTTTGTAGGTAAAAGGGCTTGGGATGCAGTCCGAAATGCAAACTTAGCCTTAGATTCTGTCTTGGTTTTTGAAAGAAATCTGAATGCTAATTTTAAAGAAACCAAGAAATACTCAATCGAAGAACGTAACGGTCAGAACCTAAAAGTTTACGCAAAAGATTATTCCAAAAGATACCATCAATCGCTTAATAATCAGGTAGAAAGGCAAATGAAGAGAGCCGTGAAAATGATTGGGGATTTATGGTTTACGGCTTGGGTGGATGCTGGACAGCCCGATTTGACGGCTCTTTTGGATTTTAAATTATCCGAACAACAAAAGAAGGAGGAGGAAGTTGAACAAAAAACTTGGTTACAGAAATTATTTAAACCTCGGGAGGAAAATTGAAGATGGAACGCAGATGACACAGATGCTTTGCAACGCAGATTTACACAGATTTTAAAAACATGGATTTACTCTTCTAATTTTAGTTTTTGATTAAAAAATCTGCGAAAATCTGCGTTGCCAAAGGCATCTGCGTTATCTGCGTGCCAATATCCCTATCTTTGCACCATGAAATCACAAATCATTTTAAAAACAGGCAAAGAAAACCCTGTGAAACGTTTTCACCCTTGGATATTTTCAGGGGCAATCGGTAAAATTATTGGTAAACCTACTGATGGGGAAGTGGTGGATGTACTGGATTCGCAGAAGAATTATCTCGCCACGGGTCATTATCACGAAGGAAGTATTGCTGTAAAAATATTTTCATTTCAAGAAACAGAATCCGACGAAAATTTTTGGAATGATAAAATCCAAAAAGCCTACAATGTTCGTCAAATCATTGACTTTCAAGGTACTAATTGTTTTAGATTGATTCATGGCGAAGGTGATGGTTGCCCTGGACTTATCGTTGATTTTTATAGTGGGGTAGCCGTTTTTCAGGCTCACAGTATCGGAATGTACCTTGAAAAAGAAAATATTTCGGTGGCTTTACAAAAAGTTTTTGGCGATAAATTATTGGCGGTTTACGATAAATCTCACGAAACTTTACCTAAACAATTTGCCCAAAATGTCCAAAATAGTTATCTCTATGGACAATGTGCCGTCCCGCATGAAGTTTCTGAAAATGGATATAAGTTCTTGATAAATTGGGAGACAGGTCAAAAAACGGGCTTTTTTCTTGATCAACGAGATAATCGGGCTTTGTTAGCAAAATATTCAAAAGGCAAAAAAGTATTGAACTCATTTTGTTATTCGGGTGGTTTTTCAGTCTATGCTTTGGGTGCTGAGGCAGAGCTGGTTCATTCAGTAGATGTATCTCAAAAAGCGATTGACTTAGCAAACATCAACGTAGAAGCCAATGATTTTCAGGGACTTACCCACGAGGCTTATGCCGAGGACGTGATGAAATATTTGAAAGCTAATGATCAATTTTATGACCTTATCGTACTTGATCCACCTGCTTTTGCCAAGAACGTAGCCACTCGCCATAATGCGGTACAGGGCTATAAAAGACTGAATGCCGAAGGATTTAAAAGATTAGCGAAGGGGGGGATTTTATTTACCTTCTCATGTTCGCAGGTTGTGGATAGAGAACTGTTTTATAATACTGTTGTGGCGGCAGCCTTGGAAGCTGGCAGACAAGCCAAAGTACTGCACCACCTCACTCAACCCGCTGACCATCCTGTCAATTTCTTTCATCCAGAAGGTAGTTATTTAAAGGGATTGGTGTTGTATGTGGAGTAGAGGAATAAACTCAAAATACTGTAGCTCGAAGTGGCACTTCGAGAAGCTATCGTCCCATTCTCGAAGTGCTACTTCGAGCTATAGTATTGAAATAATCTGTTGATCTCTCAAAAAATGACAGTAATCTGTGAAAAATATTTTTAAGAATATAATAAAGATAAACACGTCAAGTGATGTCAGGTTCTCAAACGTGGCATCACGTTATTTTACATTTATTTTTTTACTTATAACCACCTCATTATCAGCACAAATTGGCGGAAATAGCAGTTTTTCATTTTTAAATATTCCTACTAATCCAACCACCTCAGCATTAGGCGGTATCAATATTTCCAAAATCCAAAAAGACCCAAATTCTTTTCTACAAAATCCTGCTCTTTTGGATTCTTCTGAGCATAATTTATTGGCTATCAATTTTTTACCTTATTTTTCAGGTATAAAATATTCTTCGGCGGCTTATGTTCGTACCATCAAAAAACAAATTTTTGGCATTGGCGTTCAATATGTAGGATACGGTGATTTTCTGCAAACTGACCCAGCGGGTAATATTCAAGGAAAGTTTAGTGCCAATGATTATGCCCTCACGCTTTCACACGCCCGCACACAAGGTAATATTACTTTTGGCGTAAACCTGAAATTTGTTGGTTCGATCATTGAAAGTTATTCATCCTCCGCTATTTTGATGGACTTTGGCGGTGTTTTCAAACATCCAAAACAAGATTTTAATGTTGCTATTGCTGCAAAAAATATTGGCATTAGATTACGAAGTTTTACCCCTTTTGATAATCCAGATTTACCGCTTGATGTGCAAATGGGCGTATCTTTCAAACCTCAATATATGCCTGTTCGGTTTTCGGTAACGGCTCATCATTTGTACAAATATGATATTACTTATTTGGATAAAACCATCATCAAGAAGGATTTGAGCGGAAATATTATCGAAAACAGGGTCAATCCGATTGATAATTTTGCCCGTCATTTTGTGATTGGTGCGGAGTTTCTATTTAGTAAAAACTTTAACGTCCTTGTGGGTTATAACCATCTTCGGGGTCAAGAATTAAGTCAGAAAAATCTTAGTGGATTTTCTGGATTTTCAGTGGGGTTTTTATTCAAAACCACAGCTATTGACTTCTCTTATTCTTATGCTGGCTATAATACGGCTGGAAATTTGAATAGTTTTGGAATAGTATGCGATTTTGGAAAAATTATCAAGTAAATTTGTTTTTAGCTCTTTGCATTTAGCATTTAGTTATCAGTTAGAATACATTTCATTAATCTTAAATATGCTAACAGCTAATAGCCTACCGCCCAATGCTGTATATTCACATGACTATAAACTTAGACGCATTAACCCCCAAACAGATTGTCGCAGAACTCGACAAATACATTATCGGACAAAACGATGCAAAGAAAAATGTAGCAATTGCCCTTCGTAATCGTTGGAGACGGATGAATGCTCCCGAAGAAATGCAAAAGGAAATTACGCCAAATAATATCCTAATGATTGGTTCTACGGGTGTCGGAAAAACCGAAATTGCTCGCCGTCTTGCCAAATTAGCCGATGCACCTTTCACCAAAGTCGAAGCCTCAAAATTCACAGAAGTCGGATACGTAGGGCGTGATGTAGAATCAATGGTTCGTGATTTGGTAGAATCCTCTGTTCATTTAGTGCAATCGTCTCGCAAAGAGGCAGTTAGAGAAAAAGCCTTAGAAATTGTAGAAGAAATAATCGTGGAGGCTCTCGTGCCAGCGATGGGAAAAACTGGCAAGAAAAAGAAAGGTAAAGACGTTGGTTTTCAGACAGATACACTTGAATCTGACGAAGAACTAAATCAAAAAACCCGTGAATTATTCCGTGAAAAATTACGTCGTGGCGAATTAGAAAATCGCAAAATTGACATTGATGTCAAAGCCTCTCATGGTCCAAGCATTGGTGTGGTTGGTGGTCCAATGGATGAAATGGCAATGATGAACATTCAAGACATGATTGGCGGAATGTTGCCCAAACGTGAAAAAAAGCGTAAAATGGCAATTTCTGATGCTCGTAAAATTCTTTTGGAAGAAGAATCTGCCAAGTTGATTGACATGGACGAAGTAAAAGAAGAAGCCATCCGCAAAGCCGAAAATTTAGGTATTATTTTTATCGATGAAATAGATAAAATCGCTAATTCTCGTGCAGGTGGCGGTGGAGGTGCAGACGTAAGCCGTGAGGGCGTTCAGCGTGATTTGCTACCCATCGTTGAGGGTTCATCGGTCAATACAAAATACGGAGTCATCAATACCGACCACGTATTATTTATAGCCGCAGGAGCATTCCACGTTTCAAAACCAAGTGATTTAATTCCTGAATTACAAGGACGTTTTCCTATCAGAGTTGAGTTACAGAGTCTGAAAGAAGATGATTTTTACAGAATATTGAAAGAGCCAAAAAGTGCCTTGACACGCCAATATGAGGCATTATTGTCTTCTGAAAATGTAGAATTATCTTTTGAAGATGAGGCTTTATTAGAAATTGCCAGAATAGCATTTGCGGTAAATTCGGAAGTTGAAAATATCGGAGCGAGACGTTTGCAGACTGTAATGTCTCATTTGTTAAACGACATCATGTATGATATTCCAGATGTAATTGCAGCAAACTCTAAGGTAGTTGTTACTAAGGAATTAGTAACAGAAAGACTTGGAGGAATGGTGAAGAATAGAGATTTGAGTCAGTATATTTTGTAGGTATGAGGTTGTAGGTATGAGGTAGAAAAACGAAAATTTGAGCTTTTAATTCCAAAAATATTGATTATTTTCAAATTTTTACCTCATAATTCATACCTACTACCTCATACCTAAAAAATCTCATACCTAAAAAAAACTACTTCCCTCTTTCGTTATAGATATTCTGTAATTTAACAGCAACAAACCCTGAGGCTGCAAATAATGCGATATAAAATGCCCATGCGAGATAGGTACCAAAAACTTGATCAGTCATGACTTAACTATTTTTTTGTGAAATTTGTATTTTTTACAAAGATAAATACAGAAGTTTAATTGAGTAACAAGAATTGGTAATTTTTGAAAACATCTTTGTAATTCAGACAGAAAATTCCTACAAAACCCCCTTGGTTGAAGGTAAAATATCCAAATCCTTAATTTCTCGTTTCGTTGCCATCTTGATTGCCTTGGCAAATGCCTTGAAAATTGCCTCAATTTTATGATGTTCATTATCCGCCTCTGCCTTGATGTTGAGGTTACATTTGGCAGTATCAGTAAATGATTTAAAGAAATGAAAGAACATTTCGGTAGGCATTTCTCCAATTTTCTCACGGCTAAATTTAGCATCCCAAACCATCCAATTTCTTCCCGAAAAATCAATGGCAGCATGAACCAAGGCTTCGTCCATTGGTAGGATATTGAAACCGTATCGAGCAATACCTTTTTTATCTCCCAAAGCCTTCAAATATGCCTCTCCGAGTGCCAGAGCCGTGTCTTCGATGGTGTGGTGTTCGTCAATGTGTAAATCTCCTTCCACTTTTATGTTCAAATCTGCCCCTGAATGTCTGGCTAATTGGTCGAGCATATGGTCAAAAAAACCTAAACCCGTTTCGATATTTGCTTTGCCTTTTCCATCCAAATTTAGGTCAATCCAAATCTTAGTCTCCTTCGTGATACGCTCCACGGAAGCCTTCCGTTCGGGCAAACGAATAAACTGGTAAATTTCATCCCAATCCTTTGAAATTAAGGCAGTTGCAACCTCTTGAATTGGATTTTGGAAGGGGGTATCTCCTAAATAAATTGCCTTTGAACCGAGATTTATTGCCAATTGAACGTCCGTCAATCTATCCCCCAATACGAAAGAGTTTTTTAAATCATATTTCGTTTCATCAAAATATTCCGTGAGCATTCCCGTTCTTGGTTTACGAGTTGGGGTATTGTCTTGTTCAAAAGAACGGTCAATGTGGACGGCGGAAAACTTAATGTTTTCACCTTCCAGAATCTCCATCATCTTGTTCTGGGGTAACCAGAAGGTGTCTTCGGGAAACGAATCTGTCCCCAAACCATCTTGATTCGTTACCATAACTAACTCATAATCAGATTCTTCTGCTATTTTACGAAGATTAGAAATGGCTTTGGGTAAAAAGGCTAATTTTTCGAGAGAGTCCACTTGAAAATCAATGGGTGGTTCAATGATAATAGTACCGTCTCGGTCAATAAATAATATTTTTTTCATACGTAAATTAAACTTATCGTTTGACAATTTTTTTAACAAAATTAGTATCTTGATAATAGATTACAGCCTTTTTGAAGGAAATTTAAGTAATGAAAGTTTAATATTGAATGATAATTAATAGAATAGGTTGTAATTTTGAGTATTAATCAAGGAAAAGATTTTTTATGCCAAAGTCCGAAGGACTTAAATATGAATAACTGTATGTAAACTGGGCGGCATTCCGCTTACGGTACGGGTAAAATGGGGTACAAAACCCTGAAAGGGTTAAATATCTTATTCATTTATCCAGCTAAATTTTACGTCTCTATTCAACTCTTCCAGAGTTGTTGTAAGCTATATTATCTTTCCGTATGCTTTACATACAGTTATTCAAATTAAAGCCCCTCAGGCTTTTAAAAGCAATTTAAGAAGCAAAAATATTATGAATTTATTTGGAGAATTAAAAGAATTATTAGTAGGTGAAGTCGCCAACAAAGCCGCCAATCTCCTCGGAGAGAAAGAAGAAAAAGTCAAAATTGCCATCGAAGGTTTAGTACCAACTTTTGTGGGCGGATTGATGAAAAGAGCATCAAACGAATCGGGTGCTACAACGTTAATGAATGTTGTCAAAAAAGGCAACCACGATGGCAGTATTATTGAACAATTAGATGATTTACTGAAAAATAAAGAAAGTTTTGCGGGTTTTGTCGAAAAGGGAAATAGCGTAGTAAGTATGCTTTTACCAGACAAAAAGAGTTCAATTGCCACCATGATTTCTCAGTTTGCGGGGGTTCGTAATTCTTCGGCTACTGCCCTTTTGTCAGTAGTTGCCCCTTTGGTTATTGGTAAATTAGGAAAAATGGTAACTTCGCAAGGCTTGGATAAAACAGGTTTAGCCAATATTATTTTAGACCAACGCAGCAGTCTTTTGGACGAAACGCCCGAGAGTTTACAACCTAAAATGATAGATGTTTTGGGACTGGCAACTTTTATGAGCGAAGAGATAAAACCCGTTCAGTTTGCCACAGCATCAATAAAAATGAATACGACACAAACAATTACGCCCAAAAAACCCGTTGAAAATCGTGAAGTTACGTATTCGGATAAAGATTACGATGGTGAAGAAAGTGGTAGTTTTACGATGCCAAAATGGTTATTACCGACATTGGGAATTGCAGCAGTAATTGGAGGTTTAGTTTATTTTGGAGTTAACTACGATTGGAGTTCATTGACTGGTTCAAACACAGTTGAACCCGCCGATACATCACAAGTTGAGCAAGTTACTAATGCCACGATTGATACTACGAACCTTCCAAAAGATACAATGGTAGCCAAAGTAGATTCGACTGTAAAAGTAGCTGTGCCAATTGTAAAAACTACGGGCGTAAGTTTGCCAAATGGTCTGAAATTAGACGTTCCAGAAGGTTCATTTAATTATAAATTTGCAAAATATTTGACGGATTCAACGGCAAAAGTTAATCAGATATTTACTTTTGATAACCTTAATTTTGAATCGAATTTGCCGACTTTGGTAGCTGGTTCGGAGAAAACAGTTCAAGATTTAGCAAAGATTATGACCGCCTATCCACGTGTTCAACTGAAATTGACGGGGTACACCGATAATACAGGAGATTCGCTTCAAAATCGAAAATTGTCCTTGAAACGTGCATTTGCCGTAAAAAATATGTTAGTAGCCAATGGGATTCAAGATTTAAGAATTGACTTTACGGGTAAAGGTTCATCAAATCCCCTTGCAAGCAACGCTACCGAAGAGGGCAAAGCAAAAAATCGTAGGATTGAGGTGAAGGTTGTGAAGAAGTAATAAGACTATTCGATTATTTAAGCAATCAATTAACGACGGCGAGGTTCAAAACCTCGCCGTCGTTTTTTTTTGAGCTAATATTTTTAGGTCAAATTGCTAAAATGATATTGTTTCTGTAATTTCAAATAAAAACTTCATCACATGAACAAAGTTTATTCTAAAACTAATTCGTCTATTTTAGTATTTGGTTTATTTTTTACAATAATTTCTTGTAAAACTACTCAACCAATTTCTCAAACCAACTCAAAAACAAAGTCCGCTGAAAATCTGGGCTTTTATCAGTTTTCAAACGAAGATTCAACGGTGAATCCGTTTTTTGCCAAAAAGGAGTCCGTTTATGGTAAAAATGGCATGGTTGCCGCTACGCATCCTGCCGCTTCACAGGTGGGTGTGGACATTCTGAAAATGGGCGGGAATGCCATTGATGCTGCCGTGGCTACTCAATTTGCTCTGGCAGTTGTGCATCCTGCCGCTGGGAATATTGGAGGAGGTGGATTTTTGGTTTATCGTGATAAAAAAGGCAAATCATATACCCTCGATTATCGTGAAAAAGCTCCTGAAAATGCCAGTAGAGATATGTATTTGGATGAAAAAGGAAACGTAAAAGAAGGACAATTGAGCTGGTATGGGCATACGGCAAGCGGAACGCCTGGCTCAGTGGATGGTTTGGAACAGGCTCATAAACGATTCGGGACACTGACTTGGCAACAAATCTTGCAACCAGCTATTGATTTAGCCGAAAATGGCGTAAAACTAACCATGCGTGAAGCTCGTGGTTTGAATCGTACAAAACCTGATTTTGTAAAATATAATCCTACTAAATCATATTTTGTAAAACCTGATACCATTACGTGGAAAGAAGGTGAATTATTGATTCAAAAAGATTTGGCAAAAGTCCTTCGTAGGATTCAAGAACAAGGCAGAAAGGGTTTCTATGAAGGCGAAACAGCCAATCTTTTGTTGGCAGAAATGAAACGTGGTGGTGGAATTATTACCCAAAAGGATTTGGATAACTATAAATCAACCTGGCGTGAACCTGTTGTTGAAAATTATAAAAATATGAAGGTAATTTCAATGCCTCCGCCTTCGAGTGGAGGCATTGCGTTGGTTCAATTACTGAAATACGTTGAGCCTTATCCGCTTAAACGTTGGGGCTGGCACACGGACTCAACTACGCAAGTAATGATTGAGGCAGAAAGAAGGGTTTTTGCTGACCGTTCCACTTGGTTGGGTGACCCAGATTTTGTCAAAGTGCCTCAAAAGGAGCTTCTGAGCCAAGATTTCTTGAAAAAACGTTGGGAAACTTTCACTTTTGAACGAGCTACTGACAGTAAAGATGTAAAAGCTGGAACGATAAATGGGCATGAAAGTATCGAGACAACCCATTCTTCGTTTGTGGATAAAGAGGGCAATGCCGTTTCGATAACCACTACTTTGAATAATTCTTATGGAAGTAAAGTGGTCGTGGATGGAGCGGGTTTTTTGATGAACGATGAGATGGATGATTTTTCGGTAAAACCAGGCGTGCCAAATTCTTATGGCTTGATAGGGAACGAAGCCAATGCCATTGCCCCCAATAAAAGGATGTTATCGTCCATGACTCCTACGATTGTGGAAGAAAACGGAAAGTTAAAAATGATTTTGGGAACGCCAGGCGGTTCCACGATTATTACGTCGGTTTTTCAAGTATTTTTGAACGTTGCCGAACACGGAATGACCATGCAACAGGCGGTAGATGCCTTTCGTTTTCATCATCAATGGCTGCCAGATCGCACTACTTTTGAAGAAGGAGGATTCACGGAAAATACTTTAAAAAGAATGCGAGAAAGAGGCTACAAGCTTGATGCTCAGAAGAATACGATTGGAAGAATGGATTGTATTTTGGTCTTGCCCGATGGTACGTATGAGGGCGGTTCGGATGTAAGAGCGGATGATACTTCGATTGGATATTAGTTTGATTGTGGATTTATGACGGGCGGCGTTCCGCTTGTGGATTTTCGATTTGTAAAACAATCCGCAAGCGGAACGCCGCCCGTCATAAATCCACAATCAAAAATCAAATAATCTTCTCCAATACCACAAACTCCAAAGCCTGTTTAGCTTCTCCAAAATGAATACCCGTCAAAAAAGGTTCACGCTCGCCCGTGTCCACGTAACCGTGCCGTTTGTACCAATCAATTAACTCTGCTCGTACAGAAATGGCGGTCATGCCGATTTTGGGTAAACCTTTTTTACGAGCAACGTTTTCAGCTTCGTACAACATCTTCTTTCCAACTCCTCCGCCTTGCAATTCTGGCGAAACGGTCAGCATTCCCAAATACAGTTTATCAACTTTCTCAACCAACATCACACAACCGATAATCGCTTGATTTTCAGTATATTTAAGAAACGTTGTATCTGGTTTTTGGATAGTTTCAGATAAGTCATTTTCATTCGTTCTGATACCTCCCAAAAGGTTAGCTTCGGTTGTCCATCCTTTTTTAGCTGATTCGCCTCGATAGGCAGAATTGACTAAGTTATTCAACGCCGTAACGTCTTCTAAGGTAGCTTTTGTAATCATAATTTTTATTTTTAAACACTAAATAATTTCGCTACATAAAACGCTGCCCCTGCCGCTGCTGCCCCAATCATCATTACTTTAAAAGCTCCATTCAAAGCATTTTGACCCGTTACTTTACTTTTGAAATATCCAAAAATAAACAAAGTTATCAAAGTCAAAACTACTGAATAATTAAGTCCTACATGAGTATCTTTTACAAAAAAGTAGGGAGAAAGTGGAATAATTCCACCCACGACATAAGAAATTCCGATGGTCAAAGCAGAGTTTCTTGCACGATTAATGTCTGGTTTTTCTAAGCCTAATTCAAACTTCATCATAAAGTCCACCCATTTGTCTTTATCCTTAGAAAGTGCCTCCACGACTAAATTTTGGGCATTTTCATCTAAACCATAACTCGCAAATACTTCTCTAACTTCTTCTTTTTCGGTTTCTGGAACTCGCTCAACTTCTTCATATTCACGTTTGAGTTCAGCGTCATAATGTTCTACTTCGGTTTGTCCAGCCAAATATCCTCCCAAGCCCATTGCAATTGACCCTGCCACGATTTCGGCGATTCCTGCCGTTGTGATGATGTGCGTATTTGCGACTGCACCCGACAAACCCGCCGCCAATGCAAAGGGTACAGTCAAACCGTCTGCCATACCAATGACGACATCTTTTATAAAATCTGAACTTTGCAAGTGTTTCTCCATATTGATTTTCAGTAATGTAAATACTCATGGCATGAATCAACTCATAAACTCTTGATAATTAACGTATTACTCAGGGAGATGCCTAATCTCTTGTCATGAGTTACATTCATGACTAACACCTAACCCCAAAAACCTAACACCTCAATTATCTCAAAATAACCTTCCTCATTTCCTCAGTAGGTTTGATAAAATTAAAATTTCCCCAAAAACCATCCTCATATTTTTTCCCACCCAAAGGAAAATTTGTATTATCTAAAATCTCTTCGTCTTTGATTGGGCTTCCTATGCGTGAATTGGCTTCGGTAGCCGAGAAATTTAATTGTACAATGGCTACAATTTCTCTGTCATCATCGTACAATAAACCGTCAATTTCAAGCCTTGATTCGTGCAAATAATAATTGTTCAAAGCAGCATGATAAGATTGCTTTACTTTGAAGTTCTTTATCTTAGAATCCTTCGCCCCACCGAATGAATTTCCACCCATTACGTCTTTGAGTCCGTCGGGCGTGAATTCATATTCATAATTCAGAATACCCATTGTAAGCGTGTCCACCTGCATTTTTCCATTTTTTGCCCCCTTTACTTTTTTATCTACGGGCGAAAAAGTGATATTAAAAACGGGCATTCCATCGTATTCACTCAAACGGTCTTCGATTTGGTATTTATAATTTTTAAGGGTTTGTTTTTCTAAAAAATCGGGCGTTTTGGTTTCAATAGTACGTGTTACTAAATCAGTGCCATTGCCAAATTGGAGATTCTCCCAAATGTCTTTTCCTTCGACTTTTTCATACCTTCTTCCTTTTAAAAGTTTGGCAACTTCGCCCAAATTTCCTTTATCTGGAAAAGGGTATTTCTCAACTTTCAGCATTCCTTCTACAATTTTTACATAGGAAGAATCAATCAACAAAGATTCTCTGTAAAAACCGTTCATTTGATAGGGATTTACATTGTAATTTTGCTCTAATCGTGCTACAATATAATCCAAAGTCTTGCGACCATCACGGGCTTCAATTGTCTTATTTTCAACGGGTTGTATCTCAAAAATTAGTGAATCTTTTTGTTCTTTGTATAAAAGTAAACTTTTATGAACGTCTTTGTAGTCCATTTTAGTAATGACTAATATTCCTAAGTTTTGTAATAAAGTTGAGTATTTTAATGTGAACTCTCCGTTGGCATTCGTAACAACTCCAATAGCGGACGTACTCGCCCCCTTCGCAGGAATACCTACATATACACCCGACACAGGATTCTTGGTTTTTTCATCAATCACTTTTCCAGCAATAAACGTAAAATTTTGAGAAAATGAAAGAGAAATGGTTAATTGAAAAACAAGAGAAATTAAAAGAAGTCTGTTCACGATGAATGAGAAGATTGATTATGGATTTTGTGGTTAGTTTAACAAATTTAAGCAAAAAACGCCTCTTTTATCTTAAATTTCATCCTAAAATCACCTTTTTTAAAGAATAACGATAATTTTTCTTTGGAATTTCAGTTACTATTCAAATATTTACGGTCAGAAAGACGATAGAAAAAAATGACGGAGTGTTTTGCTCTGTTTTTTTAAAGATTTTATCAATACTTTTTTACCATTTACTAATTTTTAAAATTAAAAAAATCATGAAAAAAATTATTGCACTCTCAGCGTTACTTTGTGGATTATTCCTAATCAATCCAACCGTTAAAGCACAGGACGAAAAACCAAAGAAAGAGAAAAAAGCCAAAGCTGACAAAAAAGATGATGCTGCCAAAGATGCAGATAAGGCAGCCAAAAAAGCAGAGAAAGCTGCAGCTAAAACCGAAAAGGAAGTAAAAGAACCTAAGGCTGACAAAAAAGCTAAAATGACTGACGAAGAAAAGGCTGCAAAAAAAGCGGAAAGAGATGCTAAAAAAGCTGAAAAAGTAGTAGGAAAAACTGAAAAAGAAACACCCAAGACTGAAAAAGAAGAACCCAAAGCAGACAAAAAAGGTAAAATGACTGCCGAAGAGAAAGCTGCCAAAAAAGCGGAAAGAGATGCTAAAAAAGTAGAGAAAGAAGATTCAAAAAAAGTAGCTGACAAAAACCCAACGGTGAAGCCTGAGCCAGTAAAAACAGTTAAGAAAGCTGACAAAACTACTGAAAAAGCCGCCGCAGGTGATGACAAAATCATGGGTAAAGACGACAAAGGTCGTACTATCTACGAAGGTCCACGTGGAGGTCGTTATTACATCAATTCAAATGGTAATAAGACTTATATTAAGAAGGATGCTTAGTGATTGGTTACTGGAAATTAGTTATTAGTTACTGGTTATTAGCAAAAAAGGGGCTGTCAGAAATGATAGCCCCTTTTTTACGCATTATTTATGAAACTAATAACCAGTAACCGATAACCAATCACTAATCCTCACCTACATATCGTTTTTCTTTGATGAATTTAGAAACCAACATGAAGATAATGACTTCAATAGCCATGAGTTTTACAAAAAACCAGTAATAACTTGCACCTGTATATTGAGCAAAATAACCCCCAGAACTAATACTACTATTCATCATGGCAACTAAAAAATTACCCAAAGCAACAGTAAGTAAACCAATTGCTCCCATGATACTTTTCATGAATTTCGGAGAGTTCGTATAAGCGTATTCTAAGCAAGTTACCCAGACTAAAATTTCTCCCCAAGCAAGAATTAAATACGCAAAAATTTGTTTCCAAACAGATGGATGCCCACCTCCATCAATGCTTTCTTGGATTTGGGCAATTATCACAAAAGATAGTCCTGTCAAAGCCAAACCAACTCCTATTTTACGAAGTGGAGTTGGTGTAATTCCTATTTTTTCAAAAAAAGGATAAATTAAATAGGTAAAAACTGGAAGAAAGCTAACTAAAAATACAGGATTTGCTAATTGTACTTGACCAGACAGAACCGTAAACCCAGACCACAGTTCTAAATCTAATTTACCTGCTTGAAGAATCCACTCAGAAAGATTTTGATCCCACATTGCCCAGAATAGAGGGATAAATGCAAACACTAAAATCACTCTTCCCGTGGCAGAAAATCCTTCTTTCAATTTAGCGAAATCAGGCTTAAAACCTGTTGGAGGTACTATTATGTATTTTTTACGTCCCAACCAAAAAATCAAAGTAGCCAATGCCATTAATATACCAGGAACTCCAAATGCTACTGATGCACCATATTTATCATATAAAATTGGAATAAAAAAATTGGATAAAACTGACCCCGCATTAATGGAAAAGTAAAACCATCCGTAAATTTTGGACATCAAGTGAATATTAGTTTTATCAAATTGGTCTCCAACGTTGGCAGATACGCAAGATTTGATTCCTCCCGCTCCAATGGCAATAAGAGTTAAACCATACCCAAACCACGTCAAATCTTTATCGAACATCGCTAAGAATAAATGTCCGAAGCAGTATATAATTGATACATATAAAATAATCTTATATTTTCCAAAAAACCAATCGGCTAATGCTGCACCTATCATAGGAGTAGCGTAAGCCAATGCCACAAAAATATGCACTTGTTCATTGGATTTTGCTTCTGCCATTACCTGCAAAGCTGGGTTTCCTGTTGGATTAAAAAATTGTGCTACTAAGAAAATAGGGAGTATGGCTCGCATCCCATAAAAACTAAACCGTTCAGCGGCTTCGTTTCCAATAATATACGGGATTGCCGCAGGGTACTTGTCAGATTTTATAACTACTTCGGAATCAGTGGAAATTGATGACATAAGAATTTGTGTTAAGGAATAATGAATGTTTATGATGAAAAGGTTATGAATTGTTATTCTAAAATCGTGCTAATTTACATGGAATGAGGGCTTGAAACAATTTTTAGATTTATCTGAATTAAAATAATACAAATTATTTTTTGTATTATTTTAATAAAAATGCCTGATATAACCTTTATTCATTGTCTTTATTCCAGAAATTATTATTTGTAAAATCAAGGAAATCATTTCGTTAATTTTGATTTCCTTTGCTATTTAAGCTCTGTTATCCTGAAGTATGAGAGAACTGTTATGCTATTTCATGAATCTCATTTTTGAGGGAAATCAACTCAGATTCCTAATGCTTCGGAATGACAAAGCAAAACTTCTTCTCAAAAAAAGGCTACTTACTTAAACAAATCGGCAATTCAAAATTTCAACAATTATCAATTCGTGAAACATTTTGTGGAACACTTTTTTGCTATTCTGGACGGAATAACGGATATTTGGGGTCTTGAATTAGAAACAAACAAAAATGGGTAAAATAATTGCCATAGCCAATCAAAAAGGCGGAGTAGGAAAAACCACAACCACTATCAATCTTGCAGCGAGTTTGGCTGCTTTAGAGTTTCGTACACTCATCATTGATGCTGACCCACAGGCGAATTCTACCTCTGGTTTGGGCTACAATCCGAAGGGAATCGAAAATTCTATCTATGAATGTATGGTGGATGGTGTACTGGCTCAGGACATCATTATTGCTACTGATTTGCCTTATTTGCACATTATCCCCTCTCATATCGACTTGGTAGGGGCTGAAATTGAGATGATTAATCTCAAAGACCGTGAGCAAAAAATGAAAGAATCCTTAGCTCCTATTCGAGATAATTACGATTTTATCATCGTCGATTGTTCGCCTTCTTTGGGTTTGATTACGATTAATGCCCTCACAGCCGCAGATTCAGTCATTATTCCCGTGCAATGCGAATATTTCGCTTTGGAAGGTTTGGGGAAATTGTTGAATACTGTAAAAATTATTCAATCTCGACTCAATATGAATCTCGCCATCGAAGGAATCCTCCTGACGATGTACGATTTGCGGGTTCGTTTGTCCAACCAAGTAGTTGCCGAAGTAACCGCTCACTTTCACAACATGGTTTTCAATACCATTATTCCACGAAATATACGGCTTTCTGAATCGCCAAGCTTTGGTGTTCCCGCCATCGCCCACGACTCCGAAAGTAAAGGTGCTATCAGTTACCTAAACCTCGCCCGTGAAGTGTTGGCAAAAAATGGATATGTTACACAAGAGTAGGCTCTTTAGGTATGAGGTATGAGGTCGTAGGTATGAGGTAATAAACACTTCCACCTCATACCTACGACCTCATACTTCATACCTAAAAAAGCCTCATACCTAATAAAAAAATGAGTAAAGTAGAAATTCCCGTCATGAAAAAACGTGTTGGATTGGGTAGAGGCTTAGGGGCTTTACTCCAAGATTCGGACGAAGTAAACAATATACAACCCCGTCAGCCAGTTACGCCGATGGAACGCCCTTCGAGATTAGAACAAATCAGTTCTATGAATGAGATTTCGGTGGATTTAATTGAAACAAATCCCTACCAACCTCGTACTCACTTTGACGAAGAGGCTCTCAATGAATTAACTGATTCTATCAAAGTACAAGGAATTATTCAGCCCATTACGGTTCGTCAGATTGGTCCTAATAAATTTCAATTAATTTCGGGAGAACGCCGTTTACAAGCATCCAAACGGGCAGGATTGAAGAGTATTCCTGCGTATGTACGCACGGCAAACGACCAACAGATGCTCGAAATGGCATTGATTGAGAACATTCAACGTGAAAACTTGAATGCCATCGAAATTGCTTTGAGTTACCAACGTTTGATGATGGAGTGTTCGCTGAAACAAGAAGAATTGGGAGATCGTGTAGGTAAAAATCGTACAACGGTCAATAATTATATTCGTTTACTGAAATTACCCGATGTTATTCAAGTGGCTTTGAGAGATACCAAAATCTCAATGGGACACGCCCGTGCCATCATCAATATCACCGACAGAGAACAACAATTGGAGATGTTTAAAAAAATTATTGCCGATGATTGGTCGGTTCGTAAAGTTGAAGAAGCCGTTAGAGATTTACAAGATAGTAATTTAGTAAATTCCGCTAAAAAAGCCATTGGAGGAGGAATCAAGCAAGAAATCAGAAGTTTACAGTTTAGGTTACAAGCCTATTTTGGAGCAAAAGTAGTAGTAAAAGCCGACGAAAAAGGCAAAGGCGAAATCAAAATTCCATTCACTTCACAGGCTGATTTAGATAAGATTTTATTAGCCATCAAAGCATAATTTTGATGTTCGTTATTCGATGTTCGTTATTCGATGTTAGATAGTTGTTATTCGATGTTAGATGTTTGGTTCTTGATGTTTGTTAGAACACGATAGACCGAACATCAAACATCGAATAACAAAATATAAACGGTAATTTTGCGTTTTGATTTTCAAAAAATAGATGAAAAAATTATTGTTTTTATTAATATTTATTAGCCTTACTACGAAAATACAAGCTCAAAGTATTTCTGTTGATACCTCTAAATTGGTAAAAATAGAAAACTTAAAAAAAGTATTAACGAAGCAAGATTCTATTAAAAAAGGGTTAAAAATTATCCCAAGAATTTCCACCATTCACTCAGCAATGATACCAGGTTGGGGACAAATTGATAATCGTCAGTATTGGAAATTACCCATTGTTGCAGGAGCATTTGGAACGGTTGTTTATTTTATTGTAAGAAATAATAATAGGTATTTGTACTACCGAGATAAATTAGTGGAAACGTATATCCCTATTTTTCCAGACCGAAATCCTCCCAATAATATTAGCCTAACTTTGTATGATTCTGAAAATAAAGTTTCTTGGGATCAAAATCAATTAACGAATGCTGTATCATTTTATCGAAAAAACAGAGACCTTTCCTATCTATTTTTATTAGTAGCTTGGGCAGCTAATATCATAGATGCCAACGTAACGGCTCATTTAAAGACATTTGACGTTACAGACGATATTTCATTAAAAATTCAACCAACATTCACAAATCCAGAGTTTGGCACGATGCCAATTTATGGAGCAAAATTAACTTTAGCGTTTAAATAAAATAGGTGTTGGGGGTTAGGTTTTAGGGGTTAGTTTAATAGAATCTAATCCCTACCCCCCAACACCTAACCCCTAAATAAATGAACATAGTATTACTCGGCTACGGCAAGATGGGTAAAGTTATTGAGAAAGTCGCACAGAGTCGAGGACATAACATTGTTGCCCGTATAGATATTGACAATCGTCATGAATTTGATAAATTGACAACCTCAGAAGTGGATGCCATTATCGAATTTAGTCATCCTTCCTCTGCATTTCAAAACGTAAAATCTTGTCTTGAAAAAGGGTTTCCTGTTGTCTGTGGCACAACGGGATGGCTTGAGAATAAGCCTGTTGTGGAGGAAATGGCTACTGAAAAAGAGGGAGCATTCTTTTGGTCTTCCAATTATTCGATAGGCGTAAATTTATTTTTTGAATTAAATAAAACCTTAGCTCGTTTAATGTCTCCTCATAAACAATATTCCGTTTCAACCACAGAAATCCATCATACTGAAAAGAAAGATGCTCCTTCGGGAACGGCTATTACGCTCGCAGAAGGTATTATTGAGAATTCAAAAAAAGATAAATGGGTGAGTAATGAAATTCCATCCGAAAACGAAGTAGCAATATGGTCGGCTCGTGAAGGAAAAGTAGCAGGAACGCATATTATCAAGTATATTTCAGATATTGACCAAATAGAAATCTCACACGTAGCCCACGGAAGAGAAGGCTTTGCCCTCGGTGCGGTCATTGCGGCGGAGTGGATTGTGGGTAAAAAAGGAGTATTTGGGATGAAAGAATTATTAGAAATTAGTGATTAGTTATTGGTAATTGGTGATTAGTTTTGTCATCCAATAATTTTTCAAAATCAACTGTAATTCTTTTAATAGTCGAACGACTAAATAAAATATCATTGTTGTGATGAATAGTTTGAAAGAAAAAGCAACTATTCACTAATCACCGATCACTTAAAAAATAATGTCAGAAAAAACACAACCAGTTCAAAAATCTGCCCTTCGTGAGTGGATTGATTCAATCGTTTTTGCGGTAGTTGCTGCAACCCTAATTCGTTTCTTCTTTTTTGAAGCCTATACCATTCCTACGCCTTCGATGGAAAGTTCATTGATGGTGGGAGATTTTCTTTTTGTCAGTAAAATGCACTACGGAGTTCGTACTCCCAAAACGCCATTACAAGTACCATTGACACATCAAAAAATTTGGGGAACTGATATTCCATCCTATTTGCGTTGGTTGGATTTACCCATCAAAAGACTCCCAGGCTTTTCAGAAGTAAAGCAAGGAGATGCAGTTGTTTTTAATGTGCCAAATTATTTGCCAGACGGAGATGCCCCAGTAGATTTGAGAACTTATTATATCAAAAGATGTATCGGTACACCGGGAAATACTTTGGAAATCCGTGATACTCAGGTCTTTATCAATGGAAAGTCAGCAGAAAATCCTCCAAGAATGCAACATAAATACTACCTATATACCAAACAAGATTTACAATCTTTGGATGAAGTAGAACTGTCGATTTTTGAAGAATTAGGCATTACCAACGGGATGGATGCAACTGGACAGACTAATAATAACCTAACAAATCCAGACGGTAATCAATACCCAGAAGAAACAGTTTATATTGATTCTACAAAAGGTAAAAATGTTTATATTTTGAATGCGTCAAAAGAAAACGTTGATATTATTAAGAAAAAGTCATGGGTAAAAGATATTGTAAAAATCATTATACCCAACACAATTAAAGAAGGCGGCGATGGAATGACAAATGATACAGACAACACCGCAATTGCTGGTAAAATGTACTCATGGAACAGAGACAATTATGGACCACTCCAAATCCCAAAAGAAGGTTTGACCATCCAATTAGATTCTATAAACGTTGATAAATATAAATACGTTATCAAATATTATGAAGGAAATAAAGATGTGGTCGTTGATGGTTATACAATCAAAATTGACGGGAAAATCATTAAATCTTATACTTTCAAACAAGATTATTATTTTATGATGGGAGACAATCGCCATCATTCAGCGGATTCACGTTATTGGGGTTTTGTCCCTGCCGATCATGTGGTTGGAAAAGCGGTTTTCGTTTGGATGTCGCTTGACCCCAACAAATCGTGGTTCTCAAAAGTTCGATGGAATCGTATTTTTAGATTTGTGAATTAGAGAGTCGTAATTCATAAGTCATAAGTAAAAAAAGGTCGTAAGAATTAGTTTCTTACGACCTTTTTTACCTCATTTTTTCTTCTCTTTCTCTCGTACAATTTCCACTTTAAAAGGCGGATTATCAGACAAATCCATTAGACTACTCACGACGTTCTTCAATTTTTGAAAAAATCCTTTGGGACGGTTGGTTGTATCTGATTTGTTTTCATTTTTTACAAACCTAATCTTCCATTTCCCTTTTGGGTTATCCATCGACCATTCCATTTCATCCATCTGGATTTGACGAATTGGGTCAATGACGATATTTGCAAAAGACTGGAAAACGCTCAAAGCGAGGCATAAAACGAATAGTAGTGTGTATTTTCTCATAGAACAAATGATTAATTCTGAAATAGAACTGTAAGATAAAAAAAAACCGTAAGAATGATTCAAAAATAGAAACAAACTTACGGTCAAGCAAAGATTATAATTCAGAATTATTAAAAAAGTAATTTGTGAATAACGAAACTGAGCAAATCCATGAAATGAGGTCAGTATAAATTCAGAGGTCTCTGACGGCTTACCAAAATTACTACGCTTTTACTCGTACTCTATTAAAGTATTTGTATAATTTTTGCATGGTTTTTTCTACATCTTTATCCGTTTCGAGCATATCACTTATGGTCTGAACGGCGTGAATTACGGTACTGTGGTCTCTTCCTCCAAAATGGTAACCAATTGATTTTAAGGGTAAATTGGTGAATTCTTTCATCAGATACATCGCAACTTGTCGTGGAAATACTGATTCTCTTCTACGGCTTTTACTTTTCAGATCAATCATATCAACTTCAAAATGATTGGTAACAGCATCCAAAATAGAATCAACGGTTACTTCTTTTTCAGAATCCATGACAATATTTTTGAGTGTTTTTCGGGCTAAGTCCATGTCAATTTCTTTGCTACTAAATGAAGCATGAGCCATCAACGAAACAATAACTCCCTCTAGTTCACGCACGTTTGTATCTATACTATGAGCTAAATATTCAATAACTTTGTCTTCAATATAGATACCATCGGCTTGTAATTTCTTTTGAATAATGGCGATACGTGTCTCAAAATCAGGCTGTTGCACATCGGCAGTGAGTCCCCACTTAAATCTTGAAAGCAATCGGTCTTGCATTCCTGCCAGCTCACGAGGAGGACGGTCAGAGGACATAATGATTTGTTTGCCAGATTGATGCAAATGATTGAAGATATGGAAAAATGATTCTTGTGTCTTTTCTTTTCCTGCCAAAAACTGAACATCGTCAATGATTAAAACGTCCACTTGCATATAAAAATTAGTAAATGCTTGCAGCGTATTGTTTTTGATGGCGTTGATAAATTGATTGCAAAATTTTTCGGAAGTTACATACAACACAAACTTGTTGGTGTGCGTATGTTTGATATAATTTCCAATGGCTTGAATCAAATGCGTTTTGCCTAATCCAACACTTCCATAAATCATCAAAGGGTTAAAAGACGTTACCCCAGGGCGTTGTGCTACTGCCAAACCTGCCGAACGCCCCAAACGATTACAGTCTCCTTCCACAAAATTATCAAAGGTATAATGTGGGTTTAAGTATGAGTCTAAATCTAATGAATCTAAATCTTTTAATTGAAAAGGACTTTCATAAACCGTTGCTTCTGGACGTTTTTGAGCTTGAACAGGAACGGTAGGTTTTTGGTTTGGAATGCTGTAAGCTATCGGCGG
Source organism: Cytophagales bacterium (assembly GCA_043760595.1). Taxonomy (GTDB): domain Bacteria; phylum Bacteroidota; class Bacteroidia; order Cytophagales; family Spirosomataceae; genus Arcicella. Next base: position 2,545 of record JAYUOX010000287.1, on the reverse strand, counting down.
GTTTTTCTTATCTCCTTTATCTACAATAATTGAATATTCTAATTGACCATTTCTTCCCATCGAGTAGTCAATTGCCTTTCTTAATACATGGATATAGTTTTCTTCAAGCCATTCATAAAAAAACTGGCTTGGTACTTGAATTGAAAGCGTTTGATTCGTAACTTTTAGGGGTACGATAGGTTCAAACCAAGTTTTAAAACTTTGCTCATTAATTTCTTTATGTATTATCTCAAGACATTTTAGCCAGATCTGTCTTGCGTCTGGTTGGTGGGAAGGGTACATGGTATTTTCTAAAATGGCGGTATTGGACAAGCAAGTGGTTTAAACATCTGACACTCAATTCGTTGGCGACTTGTTGAGTAAAAGTACAGCTGTTTACTTTCCAATGGGAGACAAAAATAGCATTTTTTTGTGGTCAAAAAAATGTTTTTTTGACGTTTTTCTCAAAATAAGGAAAGTTCTTTTTTAACTTTTAAAATACTTCTTAGAATAATACAACAGTAAGGAGGATATTGGTAACTTTAAGCTAATATTTATCAAAAAAAATCAATTTTCATAAATTTGATTAACTTTGAAAAATTAAATTATTTATTTCTTCGTGTATGAAAGATAAACTTTTCGACGAATTTGTTTCACCATCAAAAAACGATTGGAAACAACAAGTCATCAAGGACTTAAAAGGTAAAGATTTTCAAGAGACCCTGAATTGGACGAATGCTGAAAATTTCAATATTAGCTCGTATTATTCACTCGAAGATTCTGAGGATTTGCCACTAAATTTGATTCAACAATCTCAAATTCAAGTAGTTATGAAGTCTTGGAATAATAGAGAAATAATAAAATTCAAGTCAGAAAAAGAATATAACAGTCTGATTATCAATACTTTAAATACTGGTAACGATTCTTTTTTGATTGATATTAGTGATGTGTCAGTAAGAGAAATCGAAGTTAAGGAATTGTTAAGAAATATCAAAATGTCTGACACACCTTTTTTTTTAAAAGTAGAAAAAGATGCTTTATTTTTGATAAATGAGTTACAGCGTATAGCTCCTTATGACTGGAAAGGGGGTATCGACCTGAACATACTTGGAAGGTACTTCAGAACAGGAGACAATAGCAAAGATAGTTGGTATGAGTTGGGGCTGATTCTTAGAAAAGTGCAAAAATATAAGTCATACAGTTGTGTAAATATAAGTGGTCAAGTTTTCCATAATTCAGGGGCAAATATGGCTCAGGAATTAGCCTATACGCTTGCTTCTGCCATTGAGACAATTGACAAATTATCGGAACAAAATATTCTTCTGCACGATATTGTACAAAAAGTAGAGTTCACTATTTCGGTGGGGACAAATTACTTCGGAGAAATTGCCAAAATTAGGGCTTTAAAAGTGCTTTGGAGGCAACTTTTAGGGCAAGGTTACGGGATGAGTGAAAAGGATATTCCACCGATTTCAATACATTGTGTTACTTCTTCTTTTTATAATTCTTCGTTATCGCCTCACACTAATCTTTTGCGGGCGACCACCGAGGCGATGTCCGCCATCGTTGGAGGTTGTACTGCGTTGAGTGTTACAGCTTTTGATGAAACCTATCAAGAATCAGGCGAGTTTAGTCGTAGAATTTCCAGAAATATCTCAATAATTTTGAAGGAAGAGGCTTATTTAGATAAAGTAATTGACCCCTCGGCGGGAAGTTATTTTATTGAAAATTTGACTCATAAATTGGCAGAAGAATCGTTAAATTTATTGAAAGAAATTGAAAACATGGGTGGTATTATCAAGGCTTTTGGGCAAAACTTTATCCAAAATGAAATCAAAAAATCCTTTACAATCTCACAAAATGCCCTTTTGAATAATGAAAAAGTGATGGTTGGTGTTAATAAATTTAGAACTGATGAAATACCGATTGTGGATAGTATTATTGAAAATGGACTTAATGATTTAGGGTTTGAATTATTGAAAGATTTACGATTATCCTCTGTTTTTGAAAAATAAATTTTATCTATACTTTTACTGTAGCTCGAAGTGGCACTTCGAGAGTCGTAGTATAAAGTCTCGAAGTGCCACTTCGAGCTACAGTAAAAGTAAATGTCAAAAATGAAACCAAATTTATCAAACATAAAGTTAAATCAACCTTCTGAATATCAAACAGATACATCAGAAAGTAAACTTTGGCGAAGTGCGGAGGGTATATACGTAAAGGAATATTTTACCAAAGAAGATTTGGCGGATGCTGAACATTTGCATTTTGCTGCAGGACTTCCTCCCTATTTGAGAGGACCTTATTCGACCATGTATCTCCAAAACCCTTGGACGATTCGACAGTATGCGGGATTTTCGACGGCTGAGGAGTCCAATGCTTTTTATCGTAGAAACTTGGCAGGTGGTCAAAAAGGGCTTTCGGTGGCTTTTGACTTAGCAACGCACCGTGGGTATGATTCTGACCATCCACGGGTGCAAGGCGATGTAGGTAAGGCGGGCGTTGCAATTGACACGGTTGAAGATATGAAAATTCTTTTCGACCAAATTCCTTTGGATGAAATGTC
>JAYUOX010000286.1:0-3759 GCA_043760595.1 Cytophagales bacterium | reverse complement strand
TGGGGGTGGAAGTCTAACTGATAAAAGGTGGTTTTTAGAAGCGGTTATTATCATAATAAGCGGTATATTTGTTAATTAAATAATATTCATAATCCGTATAAAATGTTTTGTAACGCCATTACAGCATTCTGGACGATTTTTAATTTTAAATCATACTATATATGAGAGTCATTCAAAAAATTTGCCCTGCCTGTCAGATAACCTTTGAAGCAAAGCGTAAAAATCAAGTCTATTGCACCAATGATTGCCGAGAGGATGCCAATAATGACAAACTCAAAGCAAAGTATCACAATATGAAAACCTTAGAAAAGGAAAAAGAAATGGGCGACCAATACAAAGCTAAATTTCTAAATGCTATTAGAATTGTGCTGGTGGACTATGACGAAAAAGGGGATAATAATGTGATTACTTTTGAGGGTAAAAAGTTTAAAATACAGCCAATCTCTGCGAAGTATATGCAACAGTTCGGTTTAACTTTTACAGAAGATCGGGTTAGTGAAAAGGGGGTTCGAGTTGCGGTATATATTCCCCACGAAAACGCCATTTGTTTACTATCTCGCTATTCTTCCTTTTCTTATAATGAAGTTACCTATCGGCTAATGAAAAAGAAGAAAGTTATACCTGCTTGAAAATAGCCTAAATTTCTTCTCCACTCAAAATCTATTTTCAGAATGCCGTTAGGTAATTTTACGGTATTTTTGCGGGTTAAGTGCAAAAATTAGACTTTTGTTTGGAGGTGTTGATTTATCACTCTAACATTGTGCGAATTTGAAATAAAAGCAACAAAAATATATTTTGCGTTTTAACTGAAAGTCCTGTAATCTGAAAGTCGAAAATTAAGTACACAGGGAGTAAGGTGTAAAACGCCACGTCAAGCGTGGCGTTACTTTACTTTGTGTACAGGGCTTCGACTCCCTCAGATTACAAGTAAATGTAGCGTTCACGCTATTTTTATGTTCTATCGTATCTAAAACTTAAACCAAACTATCAAGTCGCCATGAAAAAATTATTACTACTCACTGGATTATTATTTCTAAATTTCACACTTTATTCACAAAAAGATTCTACCCGAAGAGACACCCTAAACGTAAATCTTATTAACGCCACCCCTAATAACTATTCTCCTGAACTTGCTCCACTTTCTCCCAATGCAGCTAACTTTGGAAAATTTGGTGCAATTGACATCAATCCTTCCACAGGTTTAGCCAATATTGGCATCAAAGCTTTCTCCCTAAAAGCGGGTGATATTCCGATTGAGGGAGAATTACGGTACTTTTCAGCGGGTGTAAAACCCAATGAACACCCAGGTTGGGTAGGGCAGAATATGAGCTTAAATGTCGGGGCTGCTGTAACTCGAAAAGTGAATGGAGGCGTTGATGAAGTTGCCGCTTCTTTTTATGGACCTAACAATACTTATTACGCCTACCTCTATAATTTCAGTTTGTTGAACGTAAGTGACTGGTTTTCGGATGCTAAACTCCCCGTTATCTCTTCCACAGGATTTAATGACATAAGTCTTCAACCCGATGAATTTATGTTTACTTTACCCAGTGGCGAGACAGGCAGTTTCTTTCTGAACCATTTAGGAAATTGGGTGGTGAAAAGTAAAAATTCATCGGGTTTTAAAGTAACCGTTGATGTGGGTATTGACCAAGACCTTGTTAATGGAACCCGCAGACTTACCATAAATCGGATTATCTATAAAATCACGATTACGGACATGAATGGGTACAAATATACTTTTGGTAATACGATGGATGCCATCGAATTTAGTAGAAGTGCCAGACCAGCATCTACTTCTTTCTTTAACAATGAAGATGTAATAGCTAATGTTTGGTATTTAACTAAGATTGAATCTCCCACTAACAAAATAGTTGATTTAGAATACGTCCGCAAAGAGTATCAATATGTGCAAAGTGTAAGTTATCCAACTAAATCTTCTTACGACATTACCATTCCTGGCAATGGATGTTCAGGCTTTGACATAATACCCAAAACTTTTTCAGGACAAATTATATCTCCTGTTTATTTGAATAAGATTAAGGCAGATAATTTTACGGTCAATTTTGGAATTAGTGCAACTACTGAATTAGCATTTCCTTACGTTGCTGATATGACCAATGGCGGATTTTATAATCAATCAGGGCAGTGGAATTTTCAAGATTTAGCCATCGGCTCGAATCCAAATGTCTTGCCCTCTGACATCATTAGTGCTTCAAAGTGGTATCAACTCAATACAATTGAAATCAAAGAACCCTCTGGAACGCTCCGAGAGTCTTACAGTTTTGTGTACAGTACGGATGCCGCAAAGCGATTAAACCTTTTGGAATTTCATAAAAAAAGTACCGAAACGGGCAAAGAAGACATTAAACATCTTTTTACGTACGACACAACGCCACTTCCAGCCTACAATTCCTTGAAAGTTGATAAATGGGGCTATTATAACAACAAGCAATACCCCTCATTCATCAGTAGTCAAACGATTGCCCAACTCAATAGTCTATTAGAAATGGACGGTGATTTTGCACAGGCGGGCGTACTAAAAAGAATTACTTATCCCACGGGAGGTTTTACCGATTTTACCTACCAAGCCAATGATTACGGCAAGATTATTCAGAAATTAGGTGGCGGTACAAAAAACTCCGAAACCATTAGTTTACTGAGCCAGACGGGTATTGGCGATGGTCTTAGAATCAAGAATATTGTGGATAATGATAATCTTGGAAATGCCAGTAATAGTAAAGAGTATGACTATAAATTTGCTTCAAATTCAACATCATCGGGTATTTCGGGAGGACTACGAAAGATCCTTTTCAATTTTAATCTTGGCAATCCTGTCGTTGGAACGGGTACGCTTCTCTCAACTTTTGATGCCAGTGCTTTAATTTTCACGGAAGGTAAAGACGTTGTTTATTCAGAAGTTACGGAAAAATTATTGGATGGAAGTTCCAAGATTTATAAATATGCCAATAGTGATAATCCAGCCTATATTGATGAAATCCCTGTCAATACCGTCTCTACGGGTTTTTGGAATGTTAGTGGTAGTAGTACCAACATGACATCTTCGTATTCCTATCCCGCCATTGACCAAACCTCTAAAAGTTTAGAAAGAGGGCTTTTGCTCTCACAGGAAACTAAAAATGGAGCGGGCGTAACGATTCATAAAATTGAAAATACGTACAATGCGAGTCCCAGCCGCTTGAATAAGTTTGTCCGTTCTGTGAGTATCAGACCTTTTTCCATCAGTTGCCCTGGTCAAGCGGTGAATGAACTTTATTATTTTCCCATCAAAAACTATACTTACATTCCCTTTTTAGAAACTCAAAAGGAATATATTTATGACCAGATTACGACGGCAGCTTTTTTAATTAATTCCAAGAAATTTGCCTACGATGATAACGGACTATTGCTCAGTACAACCTCCAACGAAAGTAAAACCAAACCCATTACACTCACCAATGGGACGACTCTTGACGAAGACCGAACGATTGAAACGATTTTTACTCATCCAAAAGACTATCCAAGTGATGCTACTTTAACGGCAATGGTCGCTAAAAATATTATTGCTCCCGTAGTTGAAAAAACAACAGAATTAAATATCATAAATGTTTCAGGTTCAATTACGAGCGTGCCGATTTCTTACGAAAAAAATACATACAGTCTCTTTGGAACGGCATATTTACCCCAAAAGATTGAAGTGAAAATTGGTAGTGGCATACTTTACACACCCATTACTTTCAATACGTATGATTCCCGAGC
>JAYUOX010000285.1:0-3765 GCA_043760595.1 Cytophagales bacterium | reverse complement strand
TTTTATTTTCATCCACAAGGAGGTTTAGGAGCAAGACTAAATTTTTAAGATATTTTGTAATTCAATTTTGCAAAATGGGCTTCAATGCCTATTTTTGTGAAACTAAAAGGGGGATTAGCTCAGTTGGCTAGAGTACTTGCCTGGCAGGCAAGGGGTCATCGGTTCGAATCCGATATTCTCCACCAAGTAAAAGCCTGATAATCAATTGATTATCAGGCTTTTTTGTTAAATTTAGTTTAAACTTAAAATCTTGGTTTAAACATAGTTTAAACATTTTCTTGGTTTAAGCCCGAACAAAAAAAGAAATCACCCCTGTTAGGAAGTGATTTCTTTTTTGTTATTAATTAATTTTTGTCTTTCTCGCTCTTCTTCCAATATTCGTAGATTTCTTTTATCGTGGTAATTGGATATTAATACAACCCCTATGATGATAAGTATCACTATTATTAACTTCCAAAACCAAGCAAAATTTTCACTTTCTTCACTTCTCTCGGTAGCATAACCAAGACCATTTGAAACTGCACCTTGTGCCATTTCTAAAAATGGATTTGAAACTATGTGAAACATCTTATACGAGTTGAACCATGTCCGTTAAAATTACATACACATCTTCAATTTGATTGACCGTTCTCTGAACTTGTTGTCCCAAATAATTTGTGTAAGGAAGCGTTTGACCTTGATAAGTCTGAAATGCTCTTTTCAATACTTCACTCTCATAAAAATTCACCTTTGCTTCAAGTTGCTTTATCTGATTTTTCTGCATCTCAACTTTGGGGGCTAATTCTGATGTGCTTTTCGGAGATTGAGACTGCTGTGAGTGGCGAGTCGAAATAACGGTATCAACATACTCACTCAATGTCATACCGATTTGTTGTGCCTCTCGTGCCAACTGAATTTTTGTTCCTGCTTCACATTTGAAGCCTAATGTTACTTTGTTTTGAGCGTATTGGAGTCCCTCCAATTGTAACGCTCGACCTGTGCGAACCTCTGTCATGTTTTTGATTGGTTTGTGTAAAAAAAATTATTTTCAATTTTGCCATTGATTTCTCTTTGGCTTATTTCCGAATCAAAGGTAATTAACTTCTGATTATCACTTTCGAGTTAGTTTGCTTTGATGCAAGTTAATGCGAGTTAATGTAAGTTAATTTCTAATTAATCAGATGATGGCACTCTACAAATGAAGTCGATAGATGGTATCTTAGTCATACGGGAAGGGGTCTCCTAAATGATTAATTATAGTCTCAATCTCTTTAGGAGTAAGCATTCTTGATGATTTATCGAATGAAAAGTTGGGAACTTTTAAGAGTAACTTATTAAATGTTACTAAACAGACACCATAAAAGGTTGCCAATTGTGTCCGTGTCATGGCTTTATTTTTTGAAATTTTCATATTTTCTTCTATTTGCCTTCTTGCCAAGTTTGCCATATTGCTAAATATATTTGGCAACTTAGCAAACTTGGCAAGAAGGCATAACGTTATTTATTTTTTTGATAGAGACCAAACTTAGGCTGGCTTAAATACCGAATTTCGGTCAATTTACTCAAATAATTAGTTACAGTTCTGTCCGAAAGATTCATTTCTATACCAATTAGTCCCGCCTCTTTTCGCTCAAATTGTAATGGAAGTCTGTCGTAAAATGCCATTTTTGCCATGTTTGTAGTATTACTACCCTTCGTATTGACAAGTGTATTATAAACAATTAAGGAATGACTTAAATAAACTTCCGTCAAAAGCATTGCGGATTTAAAATCAATATCTTCACAATATAATTGAGTAGGTGTACCTTTTCCACAATTATATTTTCTAAGAATAGATAAAATCATGGAAATACGGAATGTAACTAAACCCAAACGTTTAACTACGCTTAGTGCATCCTCTCCTACTAAAATTTTTACAGATTCAAGCCTATCTTTAAATGAAGCATTAAGCTCCATCCATTGATGTTCCTGTAACGAGAAATTGATACATTCTTCCTTCTCATAATGCAGAATCATAAATTTTATTTTTTCAGATAATTCTGCAAAGTGTTCATTTAGAGACACTCTTCCTTTAAACGGAGAAACATCCTGCCATTCTGGTTCAACTCTAAAAGCATAGAAAAGAAATCTACTAAATAGTCCATCTTCTGCCGATGGAATTAATCGCTGAACTTGTAAAGGAGTTCCCGATAAGACAACAGAAAGACGTGGAAAATCCAATTCTATAAACTGATTGCCTGTTTTACGCTTGTAACTATACGGCTCGTGGTGAAATGCTTTCCTGAATAAATCAGAAAATCCTCCCCATTCTTTGCCCATTGTCCCAGAAAGTGTGTCAGCTTCACTTTCAAACATTGTTACTGACTCGCCACAATCTGAAAGCGTTTGAATTAAACTTGCTTTACTCGTATCGGCAGGAGAAAACAATAATCTAAAAGGTGGTGGCTCTGGTTTTCCCATTTTATCTTTATTTTGTTCATATTCTATCATTTTTTCTCCATATTCTTCGTATAATTCCTGATATTCCTCTTTCAAATGTTTATGATAAGCAATTCCTAAACCTTTTGCCCATGCCATTACCCCCTTACCAGATGCTGGAGGTGCAACTACAAAACCATACAGATTTGCGTAAACATTACTGCCATTATACACACCAGAAACGGTTGGCAAACAACCACTCAGTACAATTATAGCACCCGTTAAAAAAACATCTTTCTCTCGATTTGTCAAAAATACCTCACTTCCTTCTTTCAAGAATTGCGGTAAGTTATTGTAAACTTCAATTGGAATAATTGGTGTTTTTTGTAAATCATTATTATTTGAATTTTCCTCAATTGGCTGCCCAATAAAATCAGATGAATTATCAAATGAAGTATTTTTATCAGCCACAACGGCTTGTCTAACAAGTTCCGTTGGTCGTATTATTGGTTTAAATTCCATGTTCGTAAAGATTTAATGGGAGTATATGAAGTAATCCGTTGGGCTTGAACCTAATATTAAGGGCAATTCCGCAAAATTCTGTGTTAGATTTTTGATAAAAATCCCAAGCCTCTTCTACTTCACTCCACAAGGCATAGTGGATTAATGAACTTCCCAATTCGTTATAAATTTGAGTTAATTGTGCCAAGAGTGCATTTTCTCTTTGAATGATATAGTCGTTGGCATTAGGTTTTTGAACGTATTTTTCCAGTTCGGTAGCACGGTCAAAAATGATTTGTTGGATTTGGAGATGAACTGTCATTTTTTAACACCTCCTTTAAATGAAAATCCCTCAGATTCAATCTGTTTTTGAGTTTTCTTTCTGCCTGTTTCTAACCATGCCAATAAATCTTTTTTGAAGAAGAATAATGGCTTTCCAATTTTCATAAATGGGATTTTTTGAGTAGAAGTGAGCTGATAAATTGACGATTTGGGCATTTGAAGAAATGCCGCAGCTTCGTCTATATTGAGAGGTTTATCATCAGAATATGATGATTTTGGAGAAAATTCACTAAACGCCTTACGGACAGAATTTTCAATCATTTGAGCCATAAGCTCTTCGGTAGTAACTATAATTTTGTTTATTACGCTTGTCTTGTCAGGTGGTTATTTTTACTTTTCTTTTTTCTCCCTTACGACGATTCAAAATTGGTGGTTATAATTGTGACCGCTAAAAAACAAGCCCCCCCAAACTAATTTTATGGGGGGCTTTTCTACTTTAAATCATTGTCAATCAACGACTTAATTTTTTCAATTATTTTTTTCACTTCTCTAACTTCTTTCTTGTCCTTCTTTTTAACATTAGCA
>JAYUOX010000284.1:0-3769 GCA_043760595.1 Cytophagales bacterium | reverse complement strand
GCAAAAAATGCTCCCGAAATATTGTTAAAATCTCTTGATAAATTGGCGTAGCGAAGTTCATTCCGTCAATTTCTGCCAAAATATAGTGCGTTACCGTTACGCCTGGGGCAACGCCAGGATCCACATCTTTTGTCCCGTGATTTATCAATAAACGAATACACTCCAACTCTTGTAAACCCATACCCGAAAGTACCATTCTGGGTGCATCTGGGGCATCAATAACAGTACCACCGTGGTCGGATTGTGCATCCCAGTTCCCACCGACCACTCCTCCAAATCCAGAAAACTCTTCATCTTCCGAGAAACTCGGCATTTCACTCAGATTGACATTCGGATTGGGCTTACTGAGCGTTACACCTTTGGGCAAATCATTCTGTAATCGCTGGCGAGTTTGTTCTCTTTCTTTGTCTTTTTCTCTTTGTTTACCTCTTTCAAGTGTGATTTTATTGCTTTCCGAAATCAATAATTGTTCATCAATCTGCATCAAACTGGCAGTTTTCTGAAAAAATACTGACCTCTTTATCGAATCAGGAATTTTGGAAATACTTCCCACCATATCCTTAATTAACTCAGCTTTTTTGAAAGGGTCACCCGCTGCTTCTTTTAGAGAAAGTTCAGCTTTGAAAGTGATAAAATCCTTAGCGTGGTCTTGAATATGCTTTACAAAATCATCAGAACCAATCTTTTGGACGTAACTATCAGGGTCTTCTCCTTCTGGGAAAACGACTAATTTAACGTTCAGTCCTTCTTCCAAAATCATGTCCATTCCACGCAGTGAGGCTTTTATACCAGCCGTATCGCCATCGTAAAGTACTGTGATGTTTTGGGTAAAACGTCCAATCAAACGAATTTGCTCAATCGTCAAGGATGTTCCCGAAGAGGCTACTACGTTTTCGATTCCCGCTTGATGCAAAGAAATTACGTCGGTATATCCTTCCACCAAATAACAAACGTCTTTGGTTCGGATGGAGTTTTTGGCTTGAAAAATTCCGTAGAGAACATTTGATTTATGATAAACCTCCGTCTCGGGCGAGTTCAAATACTTTGCCTGCGACTTATCCGCCTTCAAAATCCTTGCTCCAAAAGCAATTACTTTCCCTGAAACATTATGAATCGGAAAAGTTACTCTATTACGAAAACGGTCAAAAGATTTTACACTTTCTGCCGACTGCCGATTGCCAACTGCCGACTGCTCATTTTCCTTAATAATCGTTAATCCTGCTTTTTCCAAAACCTCCAAAGAATACCCATTTTTGAGAGCTTCTTTTGTAAAAGCATCCCAAGATTCGAGGCTGTACCCTAATTCAAAAGTATTGATGGTTTTATCAGAAAAACCTCTTTCTTTAAAGTACGGATAACCAATAGATTGCCCTTCGTCGTGTTTGAAAAGATTATTTTGGTAATAGTTTTTGGCATAATTCAAAACAATCAAAAGGCTCTCCCGTTCATTCTGAGCTAATAATTGCTCATCCGTCATGACGGTTTCTTGAATTTCGATGCCGTATTTTTTGGCTAAATGTCGGAGAGCTTCACCATATCCCAAGCCCTCAATATCCATGATAAAACGGATAGAATCTCCCGCTTTTCCACAACCAAAACACTTATAAATTCCTTTGGCGGGCGAGACTGAAAACGATGGAGATTTTTCGCCATGAAAAGGACAACACGCCCAAAGATTTGCCCCTTTTTTCTTCAAAGACACGTAGTCTCCGATAACGTCAGCAACGTCAGCGGTTTGTCGGATACGTTCTATGGTTTGTGGGTCTATTCGCATGGGGTTGTTTTGTTATCCAAAATTACAATTTTTGTACGATTTGAAATCAATAATTCTATTTTTGTAAAAATAATTCATCAAATTGGTGACTATTTTACAAACCTTATGTCCTAAAAGCAAGGAAATACCTGACCATTGGTTGTGTTGCCTTGCTATTATTTATGAATAGTAAAAACTCTTTGCATTCGTGTAAGGAGTTTTTTTGTGTAAAATGTCCCGATGTAACGTATATAGGTGTATCATAGTTTTTTTGGCAAGATTTTTGAGGCAGAAGAAGGAAACAAAATTGATTAACACCGCCTTAGTGTATTTATCTTCCATTAATTATTTCTTACAAAATGAATAACACTTCTTCTGTAAATGCCCTCAAAAGGGCTTCTTACTGGCTTGGGATGGCTTCGCTGGTACTTTTTTTAGACTCTTGTAAGGTCAAAGAAACGGATGTAACGCCCTCACAACCACCCATCGACAACTCCCCTGCCAATAAATTTTCGGCGGATGTTGCTACCACTTGGGCTGAAATGCAACTCAAATTAACAAAGGGAACTGCTGGTTACACGCCCCCTGTGGCTGCCCGTGCGTATGCCCTCGGTGGATTGACGATGTACGAGTCCGTTGTGGGTGGATTGACCAATAATCAGTCATTGGAAGGTCAGTTGGCAACTTTGACTACTTTACCCAAAACCGAAACAGGTAAAGAGTATAATTGGGCTTTGAGTGCCAATGCTGCCGAAGCCAACATGATGCGGGCTTTGTACGCAGAAGTATCTCGTCCACAGGCAGTTGCCAACAAACGTATCATTGATTCGGTGGAAGTAGTTTTGAAAAATGCCAACAAAACGGGTATTGCCGCTGATGTTATTGAGCGTTCTGAAAAATACGGACAGAGTATTGCCGATGCCATTTTTGAATGGTCAAAAACCGACGGTGGACATGAAGGTTACAAGCGAAACTTTCCTGCAACTTATGTAGTTCCTGTATTTTCAGGGGCTTGGCAAACAACCGAGGGTGGTCAAAAAATACCAATGCAACCCACTTGGGGAGCAAATAGGACATTTGTACCAGCTAATCAAAATATGTTTTTGCCACTGCCAATAGGTTTTTCAGCCTCTTTTGCTTCACTTTATTTTGGGCAGTATTTTGAGGTTTATAATGTAAACAAATCTTTGACAAATGACCAAAAGGAGATAGCAGCATTTTGGGCAGATAATCCTACGGAGACTTTCACGCCTGCGGGGCATTCATATAATATTGCAAATATTGCTGTAAAACAAACAAAATCAGGTTTGGGTAAGGCTGCGGAAGCGTTTGCTCGTACAGGAATTACCTTGAATGATGCTTTTATTAATTGTTGGAAATGTAAATTCAAATACAACAACGAGCGCCCATACACGATGATTCGTAGAGATATTGATGCTAATTGGAAAGGGCTTTTTTCAACGCCACCATTCCCAGGTTTTCCTTCGGGACACTCAACCCAATCGGGGGCAGTTTCGGAAGTATTGACTGATTACTTTGGAGCTAATTTTGCTTACACTGATAATTCTCACAATGGCAGAAAAGATGTTACTACTGGAATTGTCTTAAAATCAAGAAGTTATAAAAGTTTTGCAGAGTTTGCACAAGAGGCATCTATTTCACGTTTGTACGGAGGTATTCACCCACGTCAGGACAATGAAACAGGTTTGGTAGAGGGCAAAAAAATTGGAAAAAATGTATTGGCTTTGAAATTTAAGAAATAAGGGTTGGTAGTACACATAGATTGAAAGGATTAGACACGGATTAATTTCAAAATCTGTATCTAATCCTTTTTTGTTTATACTTAGTTATGTTTTCCCATTAAATTTATAAAACCCGAATAATCACAAAATGAAGAAAAATACTGATTTATTAGAACCAGACCGTATTTATCACATCTATAATCGTGGAATTAATGGTGAAAATATCTTTAAAGAAGAACGGAACTACCGTTATTTCTTGGAAAAATACGCTAAA
>JAYUOX010000283.1:0-10934 GCA_043760595.1 Cytophagales bacterium | reverse complement strand
AATCCTACAAATTCCCCTTCCGCATCTCCTTTACCGCATAATCAGCCGCACGAGCCGTGAGTGCCATATACGTTAATGATGGATTTTGGGTTGAAGTTGAAGTCATAGATGCACCATCCGTCACAAATACGTTTTTGCATTGGTGCAAGGCATTCCATTTGTTCAAAATCGAAGTTTTGGGGTCTCTGCCCATCCTAGCTCCGCCCATTTCGTGGATGTCTAAACCAGGAGTACGGTTTGAGTCGTTGGTACGGATATTTATGAAACCTGCTTTGGTGTACATTTCGGTCAATTGCTCAAAGAAATCTTTGGTCATTTTCACGTCATTGTCGTCATAATCTACGTTTATTCTCAATTGTGGCACTCCCCACGGATCAACTAAGGTTTTATCTAATTTTACAAAATTGCTCTCTTTCGGAATCGTCTCGCCCATCATGTGCGAGTTTACGCTCCAATTTCCGTACTGAGGATTTAATAAATTTTTCTTTAAATTTTCTCCCAAACTGCTTCTATCTTCGTATTGATGACGACCTGAGTAAAACCCAGCAGCATATCCCCGCAAGAAATCCGTCTCTTGTTTATAAACATTCCTGAATCGTGGTATGTAGGCAGCATTGGGGCTTTTTCCGTCCGTTCGGCTATCCAAAAATCCTTCATACTCAGCGTGGATGGTAGCTCTGTAATTGTGGAATGCTACGTATTTTCCGAGTACGCCGCTGTCGTTACCGAGTCCATTTGAAAAACGATTAGAGGTAGAATTTAGCAGAATCAAGTTACTATTGATGGCAGCGGCGTTTACGAAGATAATTCTTGCGTAATATTCGGTCATCTGCTTAGTGTTGGCATCAATCACTCTTACGCCCGTTGCTTTGTTTTTCTTTTCGTCATAAATAATAGAATGAACCACAGAATGAGGACGTAAGGTCATTTTACCCGTTTTGGCAGCCCAAGGCAAAGTCGAAGAATTACTACTAAAATACCCCCCGTAAGGGCAACCACGCTCACAAATGGTTCGATTTTGACAACTTGCCCGTCCTTGGTCGTAATGGATTTGGTTGGGTTTGGTCAAGTGTGCCGCCCGCCCGATGATAACGTTGCGGTCTCGATAATTTTTGGCAACTTCTTTACTAAAATGTTTATCGACACAAGTCATTTCGTGCGGGGGCAAAAACTCGCCATCGGGCAAACTTGCCAAACCATCTTTATTACCCGCAATCCCCGCAAATTTCTCAACGTAGCTATACCACGGAGCAATATCAGCGTACCGAATGGGCCAATCCACCGCAAATCCATCACGGGCGGGACCTTCAAAGTCAAATTCTGACCAACGCTGGGTTTGTCTCGCCCACATCAATGATTTTCCACCCGTTTGATAACCACGAATCCAGTCAAAGGGCTTCTCTTGCACGTAAGGGTGTTCGGCATCTTTTACAAAAAATTGTTCCGAACCCTCGTAAAAAGCATAGCATTTACTCACGATGGGGTTGGCATCAATTACTTCCTTGGGGAGTTGTCCACGGTGTTCAAATTCCCAGGGTTGTTTCATGGTAGTTGGGTAGTCGGTTACGTGTTTTACTTCTCGTCCACGTTCCAGCACAAGCGTGCGTAAACCCTTGCCAGTCAGTTCCTTAGCTGCCCAGCCTCCGCTTATTCCCGAGCCAATTACGATGGCATCGTAGGTTTGATTTTTGATTGAATCTATGTTGAAATTTGACATTTTTTTAATTTTTTTTAGAGTACAATAGGTTTCTAAGCTGTACTGCCAATAAACAGGTTGGAAACCTATTCTACTTTTTCACAGGTACACATCCATAAAAATGAGCAGGGGCAAACTCAGAAATTCTGAGATTAGTCATTACATATTCAGAATTTAGATAGCCTTTGATGGTTAGATTTTTGACTAAATCCACAAAGTTTTTTTCGTCTGAGTTTTCAGATTTTGACATTTTATCTAACACTTCCAATTTTTGTTTTGCATCACAATCCATAAAAGATTTTGAAAATAAATTGTTTGCATTTTTATCGACTAACTCAAAGCCTTTGGTAAAAGTTTCTTGAGCTTTTTTATCATAACAATCCCTGACCATTGTGGTCGCAAATTGATGAATGTCAAGTTCTTTTGCTCCTGGGGTATTGGTTTTGGGAATAATGGTTTCAACGATTTCTGCCAAAAGAGCATTTTGTGAAGAGGAAATGAATCTTGAAGTTTGTAAAGATTCTCGATTCCAAGCATTTGCCCACGAGGGCAAGACGATTGCCCCACCGATGGTCAGGGCTATAGTTTTAATGGCTGTACGTCTTTGCATTTTCATTATTTGTTAATATTCATTGATAAGAGGAATTTAGCGTAGCAATATACTAAAGGATGAAAACTAATCTGATAGGCATTATCATAATTATTGATTTTGAGATAAATTTTACGTTCTTTTTGTCGAAAGAAACTCAAAATACTGTAATTTGAAGTGGTACTTCGAGACATTGGACTCCGACTCTCGAAGTGCCACTTCGAGCTACAGTATCAGAATACTCTGATGAATATTCAGCAGAAAGAGAGTAAACAAATTTGGTTCTACTATTATTGATACTGGGATGCATAGTCGGGATTGAATGTAGAACAGGTTTCTAACCTGTTTATCGGATTCCATGAACAGGTTGGAAACCTGTTCTACATTCAACCCCAGCTATGCGTCCCAGTATCAATCGTAGTAGAACCACAAATTTAAAATCAAAAACTAACCATTTTCAAACAAACAGGATTTGGCACCGCAATTTCCTTTCCCGTAGGCGTGAGCGTACCTTTCTGAGTATCACGTTTGAAAATCGTAATATTGTCGGAGTCTTGATTGGCTACTAAAACAAAATTTCCAGTAGGGTCAATCATAAAATTTCTTGGCTTTTTTCCCATCACTGATTGATGAGTTACGTAGGTCAATTTACCCGTTTGGGCATTTATCGAATAAATCACCAAACTATCATGCACACGGTTGGAGGCGTACAGAAATTTGCCATCGGGCGAGATGTGAATGTCCGCTGAATTAAAATCTCCTGTATGATTGGCTGGCTTGGTTGAAATAGTCTGAATTGCCACGAGAGAGCCTTTTTTGTACTCAAAAGTACTCACTTCGCCCGTCATTTCGTGGATGACATAAGCATTTTTTCCATTGGGATGAAAGGTGAAATGCCGAGGTCCTGAACCGTCCTGAACTTTCGTAAAAGCTGGATTTCCAGTTGATAATTTCCCTGTTTTTGCATTCAAAGAATAGCTCATAATTTTATCAATTCCTAAATCTGGAACGAATACATCTATGTTATTAGGAGCAATATTTATTGAATGGACATGAGGGCTTTCCTGACGGCTTGGATTTGTACCTTTGCCTTCGTGCTGAATGGTTTGCGTGGGTTTTCCTAATCCTCCGTTGGCTTCTACGGTCAGAACGGTCAAGTTGCCCGCTCCATAATTTCCTGCAATTACCCACTTTCCAGTTTTATCAATATCGACGTGGCAGGGATAATTTCCGTTGGAAGATTGTGTGCTGAGTTGGGTTAAAGTTCCCGTTTTTTTATCGAAAGAAAAGGAATAAACTGCTCCGTTTTTATCAACTTCACCCGCTGAATAAACGTATTTTTCATTGGGCGAAACCACTAAAAACGAAGGGTTTTTTAGACCTTTGGCAATACTTTCTGCCATAAATTCACCCGTCTGAATATTGAATTTATAGACGTAAATACCTTCGCTTTTGCCAGAAGTATAAGTGCCAACTAAAAGATGAAAATCCTTATTCGTTTTCTGTTTTGGGGCTTTTTGGGCAAAAATGGATGAGCCAATGAATGTTAGAAATAAGAATATTTTTTTCATGGAATTTATTTTGAAATAATATAACGTTGTAAGTTAAGGATTATTTACAAAAAAGCCCTGCAGAGATATACTTCACAGGGCAAAATAATGATAGAAATCGGTGAATATTAGAGTTTATTTCACCACATATTTCCCCACCTCATCCACAGACATAGTCGGCAGTACATTGGTTTTTTCAAAAACATCAAAACCTGGTTTTAGCCACGACCAAAATTCTAATAAAGTGGCATTTGAAGCATATTCTGATTTCAAGGAATTATAATTTTCATCCGTCATTTTGTTCGGGAAAATATGAATTGGAATGTCTTGTTCACCAGCCTTTGCACGAGCCGTTAGTAGGTATATTTCCTTGATATTTTCATCTCCCACGGGTATGCAACCAATCGAAATACACGAACCATGTACAAAAATATTATCGCCAGGATTGAGTTGGTCAGCCAATTTTTTATCCGAAGCATTGGGGTAATTTACCCGAAAAGACAAGTAATAATTGCTCGTTGGATTGAAGGCATCAATGGTATAAAAACCCTCGGGCATTTGTCTATCTCCCGAGCGACGTTTGGGTCCTAAAATACCCGTAGTAGCACAAAAATCGTAGGTTTTCAAGAGCTTGAAGGCATTTTCTTCTTTGTTTTTTGCCCATATTTCAAATTTCTGTTCTTTCTTGAAAGCTCGAAAAAATACTTCAAAATTAGTTGTACTAATGCCCTTAGAAGTCAGCATTTCATCAACTATTTTCCCCTTTGTTTTTAGAGCTTCACGAACCCTTGGAAAACGTAACTGAGCTTGATAAAAATCTATCGGAGCTGATGAAATACTCAATAAAGTGAACAGAGAAAGTGATAGTAAAAAATGTTTCATTTGATTTTGTGTTAAAGGATATTTTATTGCAAGTTAAATATTTTGTTGACAATCACACAATCAAGTGTATCTGGATGCTCTGAAAAATTATTTAGCGTTCATCTTATTAAATTCGTTGATGAACTGAGTTCGTTGATTTATTCGTAAATTTATTAGTATATTAAAACCCGCCACACAGAAAAGACATCTTTTAGGTTTGTAATTTTCTGACTATCAGCAAATTAACAAAACGCTGTATCAATGGTACGAAATTTGTCTTATTGTAATTAACCAATAAAAAGCCCTAATGTCAAAACGATTAACTTCCTTACACAAACTAATTTTTTTAAAGAAAAAGATATTTCTAATCCTTGCCCTCGCTACGTTTGGATTGGCTTTGCTGGTTTTTGTCATCACCAAAAAAGGTCCCGTTAGTGCCACTGAGGATAAATATTTGTACGATATTCAAACCAAAGTGCAAGACGAAATTAAGGCTTCAAATGAAGATTTAGCTAAGGTCGTTACACTGGTCTCTCAGTCAAAAGATACTACTTTTTCGCATCTCAAAACTACGACAGTACACCCTTATTTTATCTTCAAAAATGGTAGAGTTGTCTTTTGGTCAGATTATAGCTTTGTACCTGAATATCAATCAGTTGAAGGGAATTATAACCTTAAATCTGTTGCTGCACCCGAAGGGAAATTTATAGCCAACCGCCGCTTGGTGATTGGTACGCCTGATAACTTTGAAGTCTTTTCGATTATTCCTTTATTTCGCCAATTTGAATCGGAAAGTAATCACCTCAAGACAGGTTATAATCCCACGATTTTTACTTCTGATCCTCACCAGATTGATACATCTCCCGTAGCGGCTACGCACTTGAATATGTATGCTGATACGAAGGAATTTTTGTTTTCGGTAACTACCTCCAAAGTCGAAACGCTTAAAAATCAATCCATTCCCTCCAATGTCATTTTATTAGGATTTTTGAGTATGTTTTTCTTAGCAATTTATCTCTTTGCTTGGATTTGGTTTTTTAATAAAACTCACCGTTATGGAAGGGCTTTTTTAATCTTGGCTGGTTATTTTTTCTTGTTCAGAGCCATCATGCTTTATTACAATATTCCCTTTATTTTCTATGAATTAGACCTTTTTAACCCAAAATTCTATAATTCGTCTTTTATTACACCTTCGCTTG
This sequence comes from Cytophagales bacterium, assembly GCA_043760595.1. Classification (GTDB taxonomy): domain Bacteria; phylum Bacteroidota; class Bacteroidia; order Cytophagales; family Spirosomataceae; genus Arcicella. The sequence goes on along the minus strand of JAYUOX010000283.1, from coordinate 5,039 downwards.
GCGACTTGATTTTGAACTTCATCGTCATCATTATTTTGCTGATGTATTTGGTAAATTATTATTACAAAATGAAGCGTTATTTCTGGTTGTTGCACTTACCAGAATCTATCAAAAAAGTTATTTCAGTTGGTATTGTTATCATTAGTTACTTCGTTTTTCAAGAATTTTGCAACCAATTGATTAATATTTACGAAAAATCTAACTATCAATTAGACATTGTTTTGAGTATTGATTTCTTGGAAAGACCCTTGAAACTTTCGTCTTTAATTACTTTTGTGTTACTGTCAATTATCTACTTTTTAACAACCCATTTACTGACTAACCTTTTACTAAAACTTAACCGTACAAAACCCAAATGGGCATTTTTTGCCTTGTTGATTGGCTTTTTAGTTTGGAGTATATTGATTTTAAGTATTCAATCTTCTAATATTCTCCTGATTTTGCTGCACGCTCTTTACATTGGCGTTTTATTGTTTAGTCAGTTTCCTAAATTTTTATATACTTTTCGTTATCAGACTTCTATTTATTTCTTTTTGGGAGCGTTAGTTTGTTCTGCCTTGGGAACGTATGTAATTTATAATCAGGCAATTAGAAAAGATTTTGTTCAAAAACAGCAATTTGGCAAAAAATATTTGGCAGAAAATGATGAAACAGGAGAACTCAAATTGAGCAAAGCCAATACCGATATTAGTCAAGATTCTACGATAAAAGTATTGATAAAATCACCTCTTTTGCCCAGCGAACAAGTCAAAACTTACATCAGGAGTAAGGTTTTGGATAGTTATTTTGATTATTACGATACTCAGGTTTCAGCGTTTGATATGAAAGGTAAATCGTTGGACAATGTCTCGGATTCTCAAAGTTTTCAGGTGTATGAACAACAATATAAAATCAAAAAATACCAGACTGATTACACCAATATTTTCTTTGTCAATGACGAAACTAATAACTATCAGAAGCAATACATCGACTTTATTCCGCTGTTGAATAAAGATAATAAAGCTATCGGTTATGTTATTTTAGACCTTCGTAAACGTGAGGACGTTACTCGTGATGCGGCACTATCAGACACGCCTTCGAGCGGTGAAGAACAATTGGAAGCCAGTAATTATGGTTATGCAGTTTATGAAAATAGTAAAATTGTCAAAGTCGGGGGAAAAAGTTTTAACTACGAGCGTAAATTGCCACTCAGTTTAATCGAAAGCAAACAAATCTCCGAAGAAGGTATCATCGATAACGGTTATAATCACGTGGCAATTGCCAATAAAAATGGAAGAAAAATTGTTATTTCTTCTGAAAAAATAAGCCTTGCTACCATTTATGCCAATTTTTCATTCCTGTTTCTTATTTTAGTAATTACCATAATTCTCATCGTTTTGATTTATGCCATTCAATACGGATTTTCTAAATTGAATGTGAACTTTGCCACTAAAATTCAGATTTATTTGAACGTAGCCTTCTTGTTACCCCTCATTTTGGTAGTTGGTATTACGCTCAGTATTATTGGTACGAAACTCTCAGAAAGTCAGGAACAATCGTATATTAGTCAAACCGAAAACGCTGGAATAAGCCTTTTGCCCGCCGTGGATAGGTATGTACAAGGAAAAATGAGTGCCCAATTTTTAACCGATACCCTCAAAAATATTACGACCAATACCAAAAAATACGTCAGTGTTTTTGATACCACAGGTCGGTTATTGGCAACCAATAAACTGTTGAGATACGAAACGGGGATTGTTTCAAAATACATTAATCCAGAGGCATTTATTAGAATCGTTGAAGAAAAAGAACATAAAACTATCGTTCCTGAAATGATGGGGAATCTCAATTTTGTGGGTTCGTATGTAGGTCTAAACTCTACTGATGGCAAATTGGCGGGTATCGTAAATATTCCTTTTTATGATTCAAAGGTATCAAACGAAAAAGAAATCAGTCAAGTAATTGGCTCATTATTAAATACTTTTACGACCATCTTCTTAGGTTTATTACTGCTTTCTTATTTTGCTTCGAATATTTTAACTGTTCCTTTACGACTGATTACCAATAAGTTACGTAAAATAGATTTGAGTAAACCCAACGAACCACTCACGTGGAGGTCGGATGATGAGATTGGAATTTTGATAAAAGCCTACAATGATATGTTGGTGAAATTAGAGGAGTCCAAAAATGCTCTGGCAGATACTACCAAACAGTCGGCGTGGCAACAAATGGCAAAACAAGTGGTTCACGAAATCAAGAATCCATTGACTCCAATGAAGTTGTCATTACAATTATTACAACACAAAATTTCGAGAGGAGCAACCATTGATACTGCCCAAATCAAAGACCAGATAGAATCATTGACGGGACAAATTGATAACCTTTCGTACATCGCCAATTCATTTTCGGATTTTGCTCGTTTGCCTGTGCCTAAGCGTGAAGTTTTTGATTTTGTGTATGAGGTCAATAAAGTAACCAATCTATTTGCGGGAGATAAAAAACTCAATTTCAGTAAGGACGTTCCCCAAAAACCTGTAATGGTTTGGGGAGACCGCCAATTGACGGGTAATATCATCAATAACCTGATAATGAATGCTATTCAGTCTGTAACATCTGATAGAAAACCAACGATTAAAATTAAGGTAGAAATCAATACCGAATCCGTAACTTTTAGTATCACAGATAACGGAACGGGGGTTTTGAAGGAAAATGCCAGTAAGATTTTTATGTTAGATTTTTCTACCAAAGCCGAAGGTACAGGTGTAGGATTAGCTCTTGCGAAGTGGGTTGTGGATAATTCAAAAGGAAGTATTTGGTTTGATACCGTTCAGGATGAGGGGAGTACTTTTTATTTTACTTTGCCTTTGGTAATGTAGGTTTTAGAAACTATGCAAAATTTAAAGTTTAGTATTTTACGGAAGCCTTCGGTTTTTACCGAAGGCTTCCGTTTGAAACTCATACGCATTAAGTCTTTAAAACCAGTATAATTTCTATGAAATATAAACCCCACAACCAATCTCAAAAGTCTTTCCAGCTTCCAAAACTAACAAACCATCACCTGAATTAAAAGCATCCGTATTTCCCGTCATGGGTTCGATAGCGATGCAGTCACGAGCAGGTGGAATATAGATAACCATAAACGTAAAACTGCCCTTCATGCCTTCCTGCCAAACATTTAACGTCATATTCTTTTTGGGAGAATGTAGTTTTGCCTCAACTTTACTGGCTGGTTTTATGGCAAAAACAGCATCTAAATTTCTTCCTTTTAAATCCATCATTCCCTCAAAATCTACTGAAATTTTATCCCCCGAAATCATCTGATTGTCAGTTTTGTATTGATGGGTTGCGGGGAAATTAATTTGCCAATCATCGGCTGTTTCTCCTTCAATTTTAAAGTAAGGATGCCAACCCAAGACCATTGGCATAGCGGTAATACCTGTATTTTTGATAGCATAATTAATCTGCAAGCCTTCATCCGAACTAAAAATATGGGTGATGTCCAACACAAAAGGAAAAGGATACCCAAACTGAGTTCCTCTGTAAGTATATCGTAAAGTCAAAATAGCTTCTGACTCATTTACTTCCTCTTTAATTACTTCAAAATTAGCATAATACACCAAGCCGTGAATGGCATTGTGCAAACCCACTTCATTGATAAATAGCTGATAATCAGTACCTTGAAAATTATATTTACCATCACGAATACGATTCCCCCAAGGAAAAAGATGCGTAGATGGGTAAGAACTCATCGCCTTGAAAATTTGCTCAGGGCTATTTCCAATTTCTATAACATGATGTAAATGCTCCTGTTTTTGCAAAGTCATTTTACGAATAATTCCACCAAACTCTGGTAAAATATACAAGGCTTCACCCGTCTCAGGATTTGTCAGGACATATTCAGTAAATTGTCCGAAAGGTTCTTTGGTAATTTTCATAATTTCGATATTCGGTTTATGATGTTCGATGTTCGGTTTACGATGTTCGATGTTTGGTTTTTGATGTTCGATGTTTGGTTTTTGATGTTCAATGTTTGGTTTTTGATGTTCGATGTTTGGTTTTTGATGTTTTACTCATAGTATGACTTCGAGTTGTGCTATGAGTGAGTGTATCTGATGTTGTATTTCCCAAATATCAAACAACGAACATCAAACATCGAAAACCGAACAACGAAACTACATTTCCCCCTCAACTCCCAACCCAAAAAGTGCAAAATCATACTTCGTTGGGTCGTTGGGGTCGAGTTGTTTTAGATTTTCAGTCAATTCTACGGCAGTTTGCCAGTCGGGTTTGGGTCTTTCGATAAGTCCTAAAAGCCTTCCAACTCTGTCCACGTGTACATCACACGGGCAAATTAATTGTGATGGTTTTAGGTTTGTCCAAATACCAAAATCTACACCTTTACCATCTTGCCTGACCATCCACCTCAAAAACATATTGATACGTTTGCAAGACGAATTTCTGAGAGGCGTTGCGATGTGTTTACGAGTACGTTCTGGATAATCTTCCAAACTAAAAAAACGGTCATGAAATGTAATCAGACTGTTTTTTATGTTAATTTCTTCCGAAATGTGTTCTACTAAAAAAGCCTCTTCTAAACTTTCATGCTGACGATAAAACTCTTTGAACCACATAATAAAATAGAGCGTATCGGTAGCATTAAAGGTACGATGTTTAAAATTGAGAAAACGTTTCAAATCTGATTCTTCGTGATTGACAATAAAATCATAAGGCGAATTGTCCATCAATATAATCAATTCTTTGCATTTATTGATGATAGTTTTACGTTGTCCCCAAGCCAAAACAGCCGCCCAAAAACCCATGATTTCGATGTCTTGTTTTTGGGTAAAAAGATGGGGAATACAAACAGGGTCGTTTGGAATAAAATTGGGCTGATTGTACTGTAAATATTTAGTTTCTAATAAATCAGCAACGTAAGAAGTCATTTGGAGTTTTGAGTTGAGAGTTTGGAATGCGGAGTTGAAAAAAAATAGGATATGATTGTTAGTGGTCTGACTATCGTCTGACCGAAGTATCGTACTTGGTCAGACGATAGTCAGACC
>JAYUOX010000282.1:0-10938 GCA_043760595.1 Cytophagales bacterium | reverse complement strand
ATTTGATGTAAAATTCCATCAATCACAAAGTTAGCCAAAATAAATCTGAAACGAGTGAGGGGTTTAAATTCTTCTTTCTAAATTTGGTGGAAAGTTGGGGTGAGGTAAATAATTAAATGAGGAAGGACTACATTACTCTATAGACAGATGTGGTAGGAAAAAATAGTAATTATGCTACGAATAAAACAATTTAGAACAAAAAGTAATCCTGAAATTGTAAAAAAGAGAATAACGGAATACTTAAAAAAAGAGTTATTCCAGATGAAATCTGACAACGGAGAAATTTTCATTTTTGAAAAAGGCTCAATAGTCGAGAACCATTTTATATTTAATCCAAGAAAATGGAAATCAAAAGTGAAAGTGAAAATTTCAAGAATTGATGACCAAACTTCTATTTGGGCAGAATTTGATATTGATACAATTGGACAGATTGTAACTTTAAAAGAAGAAAAATTTTGGAGTAATTGTGTAAATAGAATAGAAAATGCAGCAAATGGAGCTTTTGAAACAAATCAATTAAATTCCTCAGAAGGGAAATCTACAATTCTAAATGGTTGGAAAATGGTTGGCTTAGAAATGCTTATCGTGTTGTTTTCAATTATTGTAGGGTTTATTATTGTGAAAATTGCTTTTTCTATTTTTTGAGTCCATTGCTGGCATCCCACCAGACATTGTGTGTCAACAACACAATCAATTGATTTTCAGTAAATTATGATTAAAATTAAGTTCATAAGAAGTTAATTTACGATAAAAAAGATTTAACTCTCATGTATAAAAAATCATAAAAATTATACATAAAAAATTTACATGTATAAAAAAGCACTAAATTTATATACGAAAGTGAAACGTGTATAAAAAACGTAAATATTTATACATATCAAAAATTATCAAATGACGTATGTAATTCAAAAATTACCAAATATTGGTGAAATAGAGACAAAATTAATTCTTAAAAAATCACTTCAAGCCAACAAAGCATTGGCAGAATTAAAAGGTATTTTGGCAACTATTCCAGACCAGAATATCTTGATAAATACGTTATCTCTACAAGAAGCAAAAGATAGTTCAGCAATTGAAAATATCATTACTACGCACGATGAATTATTTAAAGCTTCGATAGATTTGCAAGTTACTTTGGCAGCAAAAGAAGTGCAAAGTTATTCCTCAGCTCTCAAAAGAGGGTTTGATTTAGTCTCACAGTACGGCTTTTTAAGTACCAATCACTTAGTACAAATCCTGAATGTTCTTGAACCAAACAATGGTGGAATCAGACGATTACCAGGCACAATGCTCAAAAATCAACAAACGGGAGAAGTGGTTTATGCACCACCTCAAGATCATGAAGTTATTTTGAACTTAATGGATAATTTAGAGCAATTTATTAATAGTGACGATTTGGTAGATTGGGATGATTTGGTGAAGATGGCAATTATTCATTTTCAGTTTGAAAGCATTCATCCTTTTTATGATGGAAATGGGCGTACAGGACGAATTATCAACCTTTTGTATCTGGTTTTAAAGAAATTATTAGATGTTCCTGTTCTTTATTTGAGTAGGTATATCGTAAGAAATAAAGGGCAATATTATCAGAAATTACAGGCAGTAAGAGACCAAAACGATTGGGAATCATGGATAATTTTTATGTTAGAAGCCGTAGAACAAACATCACTTTATACTATTGAATTAATTAAAAATATTAGAGAATTATTGCACACAACCAAAGAATGGTGTCAAGAGAATAATCCTAAAATCTACAGTCGAGAATTACTTGATAATCTTTTCAAACATCCTTACACCAAAATAGAGTTTGTAATGCAAGATTGTCAAATATCAAGGCTTACTGCTACCAAATATTTAGATATTTTGGTTGAAAGTGGAAAGCTAACGAAGGTGAAAATTGGGAAAAGTAATTACTATATAAATCATGCTTTATTAAATTTATTGATCCAGAATTGAGGTTAATTCTGCAAATAATTCTTAACCTACCACATAAATTAACCCATGAAACACAAAACATTAGGGCAAGTATTTACTCCAAACTGGATTGTTACAGAAATACTGGATTTGGTTGGATATAATAGTAGCTCGATTTTGGATAAATATATTTTAGAACCATCAAGCGGTGATGGCGTTTTCCTTTTAGAAATAGTCAGGAGATACATTAACATTTCGTTGAGCCATAAAATTGATAAAAAAACGATTATTTCCAATTTAGAAAAATACATCTATGCCGTTGAAATAGACGAAATTGAGTATCATAAATCCATCAGAAACCTTGATAATTTAGTTTCAGATTTGTTATCAAAAGAAATCAAAGTAAGTTGGCAATTTTTTCATCAAAACACCTTAGATTTTTACAAATCGTACCAAGGGTTTTTTGATATTATCGTGGGGAATCCTCCGTATATCCGAATCCATAATTTAGAGTTGAGTACCAGAGCGTTTTTGAAGGAAAATTTTGTTTTTTCGGAAGGTACAATCGACCTCTATTTGTGCTTTTTTGAAATGAGTTTTGCCATGACCAAGCCCGACGGTCTTATCGGTTTTATTACGCCAAATAGTTATTTGCACAATTCTTCGTATAAACTTTTCAGAAATTATCTAAAGGAAGCAAAAACATTGAGGACTTTGATAGATTTTAAGGCAAATAAAGTCTTCAAAGGGTTTTCGACTTACACAGCAATTTCTGTCTTTGATAAAAATAATAAAGGCGATTTTTTTGAATATAAAGAGTATGTTGCCAATAAAATTCAACCCATCAATCAAGTAAAATTTGCCTCTCTTGATTCATCTGATTGGTCATTTGCTACGCAGGAAGATGAAAATTTCTTACTACAAATAGATAAAAATAGAACATCGCAGGTCAAGGATTTTTTTGATGTTCAATACGGATTTGCTACTTTGAGAGATAAAATTTTTATTGCCATTTCAGAGCCACACGATGACGAATACGTCAAGTTTAATGGTCATTTGGTAGAGAAATCTATTCTGAAAAACATTGTCAAAGGTTCTAAATTTAAGGGATTTCTCAATCAAAATGAGTTCGTTTTATTTCCTTATGAATTAATCAATAATCGATACAAAGTGATTCCTGAGCCTGTGATGCAGGAAAAATTTCCCAAAGCCTATCAATATTTATGTTCAAACAAAGAAGAACTCGAAAAGCGTGATATTGATAAAAATGCCTTGTGGTACGAATTTGGCAGGAGTCAGGGCGTACAGAGTATTCATAAAGAAAAAATCGTTTTGAGTACACTCGTGAATGGTTCGATAAATTTTTATAAATTGCCCAAAGAAGTGATGGTGTATTCGGGTTTATTTATTGTAAAAAACCAAGAATCAGTCAGTTGGAAAGTTATCGAAGACCTTTTGAAATCCGAAGAATTTTATCGGTACATCCGACTAACGGGTAAGGATTTTTCGGGAGGTTACAAATCAATTACTTCCAAGCAAATTAAAGAGTATAAGTTAGCAATTTCAATATCATAACCCTTTCAATATCAAATAATTATGGCAAATATTAACGTCTTAGGAGAATATAATTTTCCAATCAAATTAGAGTTCAAAATCGGTACATTTTCCAATGATTTTACAGCCACAGATTCACACGGGAGTGTGATTGCGTACACCAAACAAAAACTATTCAAATTCAAAGAACACGTCATCGTGTATGGCGACACGAATCAGTCGGAAATGAAATTTGAAATCAAGGCGGATAAATGGTTGGATTTCAATACTTCATATTCTTTTACGGACAAAAACGGAATGCCCATCGGACGAGTTCTGAGAAAAGGTTGGCGTTCAATTTGGAAGGCTCAGTACAATATTTTGGACCACAATGACCAACCCGACTGTAATATCGCAGAGGCAGATCCTTGGACAAAAGTATTGGACGGACTTTTGAGTGAGATTCCAATTTTGGGAATTTTTACGGGATATTTATTCAACCCAACCTATCACGTTACTCGCCCAGACGGAACATTGATTTGTAAATTGAAAAAAGATGCTTCTTTTTTTGGACGTAAATTTACCATCAGCCAAGAGGATATTTTGCAAGCAGGCGAAGAAGAAAGAGTGCTTTTGAGCTTGATGATGATGGTTTTGTTAGAGAGACGTAGAGGATAGGGTTTATAAAAATAATACAATGTTTCAAAATCTTCTGCCTAAATTTGGCAAAGAATAACAAATCCAACGACTCGGGCGTTGAGCAAATATTACGATTTTTAAAATTTTCATGAAATTACAAGACTTCTCAGAGGCTCTCAATAAAGAATTTTCTCAACAAACTTACGGTGAAAATCCAGTTGAATTATACGAACCCATCCGCTATCTGATGGCTCTTGGGGGCAAAAGAATGCGTCCGTTGATGACCTTAATGGCGACTGCATTATTCACTGATGATTGGCAAAAAGCCGTCAAACCTGCCTCTGCGGTGGAGGTTTTTCATAATTTTACGTTAATGCACGATGATATTATGGACAATGCCCCGCTTCGTCGTGGAAAACCAACGGTTCATGAAAAATGGAACGCCAATATTGCCATTCTGTCGGGTGATGTGATGCTTGTGCAAGCGTATGAACTCTTGATGGAAGTGGAAGACAACCGTTTCAAAAAAGCCATGAAACGCTTTAATCGCACGGCGGCGGAGGTTTGTGAGGGACAACAATTAGATATGAATTTCGAGAATCGTGAGCAAGTTACCGAAGTGGAATACCTCGAAATGATTAAACTCAAAACGTCTGTTCTCTTGGGTTTTGCCTTAGAATTAGGTGGAATTATTGCGGGAGCAAGCGATAAATCTTGTGAATTATTATACGAAATAGGCATTAATATCGGGTTAGGTTTTCAGTTGAAAGATGATTTATTGGATGTTTACGGCGACCCCGAAAAATTTGGTAAGCAAGTAGGCGGTGATATTATTTCCAACAAAAAAACCTTCATGCTCATCGAAGCCCTCGAAAAAGCATCGGGCGAAACCAGAGAACGGTTAGATAAGTGGCTGAATATCAAAGCGTTTGATAATGCCGAGAAAGTAAAAGCCGTTACTAAAATTTATGACTCATTGGGCATCAAGCAATTAGCCGAAGCCAAAATCAATGATTATTTTGAGAAAGGATTAAAATGTTTAGATGCTCTGAAAGTAGAGGAGGAACGCAAAACTGAACTAAGAGCTTTTGCTGAGATGTTGATTGATAGAGAAGTTTGATTTTAAGCATAAATGTCTGTCATTGCGAGCGTAGCGAAGCAAACTGTTAGATTGATGAAAATGTATAAGAAAACAGTCTACCAGTTTCTGTATGTTTGAGCTTTAAGTTTTTTCCATCAATCCAAAAGTTTGCTTCGCTACGCTCGCAATGACAAAACCCTCAAATCCGCAATCAAAAATCCAAAATCCAAAATCAAACCATGTCATTAACCATCATTTTTATAGGAATTACCGTTGCCATAAGTTTATATGCTTTCAACAATCAAAGCATTATGAACAAGTGGATTATGAACCCTTATGCTGTTCAAAAATACCAAGAATACCACCGTTTTCTAACATCAGGTTTCCTTCATGCCGACTATGGGCATTTGTTCTTTAATATGCTCAGTTTGTACTTTTTCGGACCTGCCGTGGAGTCATATTTTACCGCATATTTTGGAGAAAAAGGGATAATTTTTTATGCCATTTTATACTTGGTAGGTATCGTAGTTGCCAATACTCCTTCGTTTGTTAATCATAAAAACGATACCCATTACAATGCCTTGGGAGCATCTGGTGGGGTTGCGGCGGTTATTTTTTCAGCCATTTTATTTGCCCCAACCGTCATCATGACTATTAATTTTATCCCAATGCCAGCTTTTATTTTTGCTATTTTATACACTGCCTACTCAATGTATATGTCTAAAAAAAACATAGACAATATCGGACACGATGCCCACTTGTACGGTGCTGCTTTTGGGGTAGTATTTACCTTGATTTTGAAGCCCGATTTGTTTGCGAGTTGTATTGGTCAGATAACGACTTTTGTACAGAGTTTTTTGTAGGTTAAGAGAGTATATAAATGACAGCCATTTATATACTCTCTTAACACCCCACCACCGCCCGAATCTTCTCAAAATCTGAGTAAACTACCTCATATTCAGGCACTTCCGCAAGTCCGCCCATCGCAATTCCTTCCTTCCGATAAACCATTTCAGAATCACGAACACTCTTACCTGTGAGGTGCAAAGCATCCACGCTTGTATGTATAAGTATTTGAGCATTATCTGCGTTCACGCCACTTCCTGCCATGATTTCGATTCTGCCATTGGCTTGTTTTATTAAGGTTTTGATGTTTTCAATGCCTTCAATTGCCGTATTTTTTTGTCCAGATGTTAGGATTCTGTTACAACCTGTTTCGATAATATCTTCGAGGGCTTCTAAGTAATCAGGAGTCATGTCGATGGCACGGTGGAAGGTTATTTGCATGGGTTTTGCTAAGGCTACTAATACTTTGGTTTGGGTAATATTTATTCGTCCATCTTTCTGTAAAATTCCCAAAACAATTCCTTCGCATCCCAATTCTTTTGCTATGCGTATATCTTCTTGCATGATCAATATTTCATCATCAGAATAACAAAAATCTCCCCCACGAGGACGAATCATGGCATGAATTTCGATACTGACTCTTTGTTTAGCGACTTGAATAAGACCAGCGGAGGGCGTTGTACCACCTTCGTACATCGAACCGCAAAGTTCAATGCGATTTGCACCGCCTTTTTCAGCCGCCAAACATGATTCAAGAGAAAAAGCACAGACTTCAATAACGGGCAATTTTGAGCTAAATATCATCGTTTAAAATAAATTTTGAATGATTTGTAATTTTTTCAAATAAATTTAGTTAATTGAACACAAGAATTTTCATTAAAAAAGTTTTTCGTAAACAAAAAAATGATACTTTTGCAATCCTGATAAAAAAACGATACAAAATTAGTCGTTAAGAAACTGATAATCAGGTATTAAATAAGTAATTAAACGTAACCAAATTCCATATAATTATGTACTGGACACTCGAACTGGCATCATATCTCGAAGATGCACCATGGCCCGCAACCAAAGATGAATTAATTGACTTCGCAATCCGCACGGGTTCTCCCTTGGAAGTTGTCGAAAACGTGCAAGAATTAGAAGACGATGGTCAGCCGTATGAAAGTATCGAAGAAATCTGGCCCGACTATCCGACCAAAGACGATTTCTTCTTTAACGAAGACGAATATTAAATTTAGGGATTAGTTATTAGTAAAAATTTATAATAACTGTCTGATAATCAAATTAATGCCATCTTTCGAGGTGGCATTTTTTGTGTAACCCGATGCTGGGCGGCACTCCGCTTCCGCATCGGATAAAATAAATGTATAAATTCCGATGCGGAAGCATCGGGTTACAGACTATGAAAATCAAGCATATCACTCAGCTAAATCCTGATTCAAAGGTCATCATTTTCTCTTTTTTACAAGATGAAAATTTTGAAACTCATCTCCAGAAAACTTGCACAGATTTTGGGTTAAATTTCGATTTACTCAAACAAGATTTTAAGGCAGAGTCAAAACAGTTTCAAATTGTTTATTCTCCTCAAAATCAGAAGGTTATTCTTTTGGGATTGGGTAAAAACCCTAATTCCTCGGATGTCATCAAGGCATTCAGAACTTTATTTTTCAAACAAAAACCCAACCTCCCCAACGACCTCACCATTGATGTTCAAAATCTTCCTGACGAATATCTCGAATACATTGTAATAGGCTCAATGTTAGGTGGTTATGATTTGGATTTATACAAAACTGAAAGGAAGGAAACCGCCCCAATTTTCCAGAAAGAAGGCTTGTTTCATATTCTTTCCAAGAATCCAAAAGCCGAAGAAAGTATCGTCAGAGGAAAATATATTTCAAAAACCCAAATGCAAGTTTTTGATTTGATGAACGCCCCTGCGAATAAAAAAACGCCTTATGTTTTAGCAAAATGGGCGGTTGATTCGGGTGAAAAATTTGGGTATTCAGTTACAATATTAGAGAAACAACAACTCAAATCTCAGAAATTAGAGGCTCTTTTGGCAGTCGGACAAGGCAGTGAACATCCGCCCGTTTTGATTGTGATGGAATATAAATCGCCCGAAGCCAAGCATAAAGTGGGTTTAGTGGGTAAAGGTGTAACGTTTGACACGGGTGGAATCTCGATAAAATCCTCTACCAATATGCACCTTATGAAGTCGGATATGGGTGGTGCTGCCGCCGTGATGGGAGTGATTGAATTAGCCGCAAAATTGAAATTACCCGTACATCTCGTGGGTATTATCCCCGCCTGTGAGAATGCGGTGGACGGAAAATCTTTTAAACCCAGCGATGTAATCGGCTCATACTCAGGCAAAACCATTGAAATTATTGATACCGATGCCGAGGGAAGGTTGATTTTGGCGGATGGCTTAAATTATCTCGTCAGAAATTATCAACCCGATACCATGATTGATTTAGCAACGCTTACGGGCAGTTGCGTTGCCACGTTGGGTTATCATGCCGCAGGATTGTTTACGAACAATGACGAATTAGCTCAAAAACTAACCCAAGCCGCCGACCAAACGGGCGAAAGACTTTGGCGTTTGCCGTTGTGGGATATTTACAAAGAAGACATCACTTCTGATATTGCCGATGTCCGTAATTATTCGGGCAAACCGATGGCTGGAGCAATTTCAGCGACAAAATTTTTAGAGGTATTCACAGAAAATCATCAAAATTGGGCTCATCTCGACATTGCAGGAACGGCTTTTGGAGATACAGAATTTGCTCCACAACGAGCTGGAACGGCTTTCGGGGTTCGGTTGCTGTTGGAGTTTTTGGAGAAGATGGCTTAAATCATCGTCTTCCTTTCATATAAATACTTGGTAATCAATTGGTTATTTCACTAACACCTAACACCAAAACTCTAACACCTACATAAAATATTGATTTTTAGGAAATTAATGATTATTTTTAAGAACAATATATCAATTTCAACATGACAGATAAACCAATATTCAACAAACGTATTTTTTGGGACGTAGTATTTGAAAATATCAACTACGAAACCAAAGCAAACTTTGTCATTGAAAGAGTCTTTGAACGGGGCGATGTAGAGGATGTCCGAAATTGTATTCGTCATTATAGTATTGAGAAGGTAACGAGTACATTACTAAATGCAAAATTTTTACCAGAAACAAGAATGTACTTAGCAAGTGCAATAATTAATAAACCCCTAAATGAATTCAGATGTTACGTATTGAGACAGTTGAACCCCACACTTTTTCCATACTGAATCAGTTAATGGAAATGCCTGAATTACAGGACTTTGGATTAGTTGGAGGAACGGCTTTGTCGCTTTTATACGGACACAGGATGTCGGTTGATTTAGATTTATTCTCTAATAAACCATTTGAAAATGCTGATATTATTGAGGCACTCCGACGTAAATTTTCTGACAGACTTTTCTTGGAAGAAAAACCTCCACGTTTTGGCATTTTTTGTTTTGTGGATAATGTTAAGGTTGATATTGTTCGTCATCCGCATCCATTCATAAGACCCCAAATCATTATTGACAGTATCAGAATGTTCTCAACGGAAGACATTGTTGCCATGAAAGTACAAGCGATTTTAGGAAGAGGTAAAAAGAAAGATTTTTGGGATATAGCTGAATTATTAGAGCATTATTCAATCGAAGAATTTGTCAATTTTCATAGAGAAAAATATACGACTCAAAATTTGTTTATCACCGTTCCCCAAGCAATTATTTACTTTGCTGATGCTGATGAAAGTGAAGACCCAATTAGCTTAAAAAATCAGAATTGGGATGATGTGAAAACTTTTATCAACAAGAAAATTAGAGAGTATTTTTTAAAATAAGTCAAATTAAAAACCCTCAATCCGAAATGTCCCAACCACTCTCATTCCTCTGTATTTCAACCTTTTTTAAAGGCAATGAATTCCTCCGTTCCTGCAAGCAAGCGGGCAATACCGTTTATCTTTTAACCAATAAAAAATTAGAACATAAACCCTGGGTTCGAGAATTTATTGATGAAGTTTTTTATGTGGAAGAAAACTCCGACGGTTCGTTTGATATGAAGGAAATCATTTTGGGTCTTGCCTACACGATGCGGTCGAAAAAAATAGACAGAATCGTTGCATTGGATGATTTTGACGTTGAAAAGGCAGCACATTTGCGGGAACATTTTCGCATTCCAGGCATGGGACAAACCACCAGTCGGCATTTCAGAGACAAGCTGGCAATGCGTATGAAAGCTCAAGAAGCGGGTATAAAAGTACCGATGTTTTCAAGTCTTTTCAATGACCATGACGTTTTTGAATATACTCAAAAAGTGACTTTCCCAGTAGTCGTAAAACCACGTTCGGAAGCATCGGCAACGGGTATTAAAAAAGTACATAATGCTGACCAATTATGGGAAGTAATCCACCATCTTGGCGACCGTCGGCACGAATATTTAGTAGAGCAATTCCGCCCTGGGGATGTATTTCATGTGGATTCTTTGTCAGTAGATGGAAAGATTATTTTTACTCGTTGCAGTCAATATCTTTCAACTCCAATGGAAGTTGCACACGGTGGCGGAATCTTTCGGTCGGTGACGGTGCCTTTCGGTTCAAAGGATGACAAAGCCCTTCAAAAAGCTAATGAAGAAGTTATGAAAGCTTTTGGCATGAATTATTCCGCCAGTCATTCTGAGTTTATCAAAGACCATCAAACGGGAGAAATTATTTTTTTAGAAACATCATCACGAGTAGGAGGAGCGAATTTAGCCGAAATGGTTGAGGCTTCGTCGGGCATCAATTTATGGAGAGAATGGGCAAAAATTGAAACCGCCATGGCAAGAGGAGAAAGCTATGATTTGCCCAAATTTGAGAATAATTATTCGGGTATTGTTATTTCGTTATGCA
>JAYUOX010000281.1:0-10965 GCA_043760595.1 Cytophagales bacterium | reverse complement strand
ACATGGGAAACCATTTACCAAGTAAAATTTGAACCCCTTAAAAACTTTGTCATTGAAAGAATGAAAATGAAAACCCCAAATTTTGCGTAAGTCCTATCTAAAACTAATTAATACTTTTGTCGTAATTAATTGATAATCAGATATTTGTGTTGCTTACGCACGATGGTACGGTGTGGACACCGACCAAGGAAATGGAATTTTTGGTCATCAAGGTTTAGTGTAAATTCAACAGGCTTACTGGAGTCAGTATTTTTTCGAATCATTTTCTTCACTTCACTCACATTAAACTCAAAGGCATTATATGCCTTCATGCTTTTTTTCATTTTTTTGTCGTTATCATCGGATAAAAACATTATCTTTTCGCTAAACTCAGACTGTCCCATAGCTAAACGAGCAAATAAAATCAAAACAAGCAAAAGAAGGTTTTTGCGGGGGGGGGGTAAATTGAGAAGTTTTCATTGTGTTTAAGATTACGGTTTTGAATAAATAACTAAGAATAAAATATAGTAAAAATATTCGATTATCCTACATTTTTAACGGTTATTTTTAGATAATCATAAAATAAGGTTTAATTCATAAAAATGAGATTTAAAAGTAAAAGAGATTTACTTAGAAAAAATGTATGATTAAGTGATAGCCATTGGACATAGATAAAATCAAAAAAGGCATCCCTCACGAGATGCCTTTCCTTTATTCTAAAATCTGGTAAATTCTAATAAAACTTAGCTCTATTATCAACCACCTTCGCATTGTCTTTGATGGCTTCGTTGATATAATATGAGGCTCTTTGAGCCGCCATCATTTTTGCTGAGTTCTTATACATTGTCATATCCGCAATAGCTGGGGCTGGGGTTGATTTGGTAGTTTCCATCACAAAAACACCCGCATCGCCCTTGAATGGCTTAGATTTTTGTCCAACCTTCAATCCAAACGCTTTGCCTAATGCCGCTGGGTCAGCTCCTGCACTCGTCAATACGCCTTGTGCAAGCGTGATGTCGTTTACGGTTTCAACTAATGCACCTGCACCGTACTTCTGAGCCATTTGCTCTAATGTTCCAGAAACTCCACCCAATTTCTTGATGATGATTTCTGCCTTCATATCCGCTTTCACACCCGCCGTTAATTCATCACGGAAGTCGTTGATTTTTACATTGTCTTTATCTGTCGAACCTGTCAATAACCCTACAATGTACTGGTTTTCGTTTTGGAAAACAGTTGAAACTGATCCAGATTTTGTGTCGTCATTAAATGCCCAACGAACGGTCTCACGAGCGTTTTGTAGGTTATTGAAACCCGCAGCACCTTCTGGGATTTTATCGCCACGCATCATAATCAAGGTTTTGTCTTTTTTCAAAGCCGCCTCAAATTTATCCTTCGTATCGTTTGCCGAAGCAAAAGCATCTGCCTTACGCAAAACCTCATCCATCGTTGATTGACTTGGAGCAATGGTACGATTGATAGCCGCCAATTTATAACGTGTATTGGTTTTTGCTTCCGTAACTTTCACGATGTGGTAACCGAAATCTGTTTCAACAATATTGGCTAATAAACCCGTTCCAGAGAATCCAAAAATAGCGTTCTCGAAAGGCTTAACCATTCCCCCATTGTTCTTGAAATATCCTAAATCTCCACCTTGTTGAGCCGTTCCGTCCATTCCAAATTGTTGAGCCATTGCTTCAAACGATGCTCCACCTCTGATTTGAGCAAGAATGCCGTTGGCACGATTACGAGCGGCTGCCTTTACTGAATCAGGTGCTGTTTTGGCAGCATTAATCAAAATATGACTCGCACGAACTGTAAACAATGAATCTTTCTGGATACCACCGTACTTATAGATTGAATACGACAAGCCATTTTTAAAGGGTCCATAAATTCCACCTGGGGTCATTGAACCTAATTGACCTTTTACCGTTTCTGGAATTTCTGCTAATGTTGCGTAGTAAGGTGTTTTTGTGTCTGAGTTCATCATCGCAAAAGCTGAATCATTCTTGGTAATTGCCAATTCCTTAGCCAAACGCTTGATATCGTTATAGAACGATGCCGTGTCAAGTTTTGAAGGAATCACAGGGAATGTTACGTACTGGATAGAACGTGTATTTTGTCCTTTGTATGCTTCCTTATGCTTCGATAAATAGTCCTCCAACTGCGAATCCGTTACTTTGATAGTTGAATCAGCCACCGAATAAAAAGGAACGTATAAATAATGAGCATCGACCTTTGAAGTCTGAGCGGTATATTCTTTCTGAGCCTCGGCATTGGTGGTATAGGTGGACATTTTCAACAAATTCTCATACTTGGTTCTTAAACGATCCTGACCAATTGATTTCTCAAACAAAGCCCACTGTTGTTGTTGAGCAGCTGGCATTGTTTTAAAGTTTTTCAAAAACTGAATCACATACGTTTTGTCAAATTGACCCGTCTGGGGATTCGTAAATTGCTGACGAACCGATGGGTGAATGTTTGTTCCCTGCACCATATCAACCATTTCTTTTGGCGAAACTGTCAAGCCCAAAGCCTCATATTCTTTGCCATAAGCCAAATCCATGATGTATTGATTCCACACTTGCTCACGCATTTGGGTGGTTTCTTGGTCGCCTGGGCTACGTCCAGCTTGGGCTGAATAAGTCTGCGTTAATTCATCGACTTTTTTCTGAAAATCTTTGTATTGGATTTTTTCACCGCCAATCTCGCCTACTGTTTGGTCTGAACCACTAAATGGATTTGAATTTCCATCAAATACAGTACTTATGATAAAAAGAATTAAACTGATAGCGATTGCTGCGGCTGCAATTCCCGACTTTTCTCTAATTTTAGTAATTAATGCCATTTTTAAGTTATTATTTATTTGTTATCTTTTTGTCTGTCAATGTGGTTGTTGGCAGATTTTGGTACGAATTTATTTAATCAATGTATCTTTTTTGTCTTTATAAATAACGCAAAAGAAACGCAAAATAATCACATTTTGAGTTAATATCAAAATGTATTGAAGCCTAATGCTAATAGCTATTTTACAAAACCCTTGCCAAAAAATGGCTTGTGTGAATGTTGTGTTATAATTTTAGGTAAATTTATCGTCCAATAAAAAGATAAGTATTTGATACTCACCCTTTTCAAATGAAATTGAGTAAAAGTGCTCATTTTTGTATCGTTTCGACTTGCATCTGTCAGATTACTGTATTTTTTTAAGAAATTTTATTCAAATTGTGTTACCTATTAAACTTTTTTCAGTCTTTTATTATGTAAGCATTTATTTAACAAATTGATAAACTCCTGACTTTGTCGGTTTTTTATCTGATTAAAATATTTAAAGATTAGCCTTAATGGTAAAGATAGACTACATATTATTGGCAAGACACTTTCGAGAAGAAACCTCGGAGGACGAAAACACGAAGATTATCTCGTGGCGAGAAGAAAGCATCATCAACAGCCTGACTTACAAGCGATTAGAGAGCGTAAATACCACAGAAAGATTGCCAGTAGAACAACAAAAAATTACGAAAGAAGAAACTATAATTTGGAAAAAAATAATTACTAAAATTTTAGCGGAGGAGGAAGAGTCGGTACACGGGGAAGGGTAAAAGGTAAACGAGAAAATATAAAAGGGGATTAAAAAGATTGTGATAGTCTTTTTTGTCCCCTTTTACGTTTTTTCCAGTATTATCGAAAATTAATCATTACTTCTCATTATATTTGATACAAAATCATTAAAGTCATGGTCAAAGAAATAAAGTCAGAACTGCCACGCACACTTGCCGAATTTATGGTTTGGGAGCCAAATGATGGCTACAAATATGAATGGAATGATGGCGAGTTAATCAAATTTAGTGGTATGAATAATAAGCAAGTTAAGATTTTTAACATATTGAATAAACTTTTCATCCAAAAAGGATATTGGGAAAGTGGTACTTTTGTATCAGAATATGATGTTCAACTGACGGGTATCCAAATGCGAAGACCCGATATTGCTTTTCTGACAAATGCCCAAATAGATGAGACAGATAGAGGCGAAGACCCTATACCAGAATTTGTTATTGAGATTATTTCTGAGAATGACAACATCAATAAAGTAATAGCAAAAATCGGAGAATATTATAAAGCGGGAGTGAAAGTGGTATGGTTAATTTTTCCAGAAGAGAAAGAAGTACACGTTTACACCTCACGCCGAGAGGTAAAAATCTGTATTGAAAGTGATATTTGTTCCGCAAATCCCGTCTTACCCGAATTTGAAATTGGGGTTGATCAATTGTTTTAAAAAACGATACATGGTAATTTTTCGGTGCACGGTAAAAGGTGAACGGTTTGCTGATAATGAAATAACTGTAATGTAAGATATTTCCTTGTACCGTTCACCGTGAACCGTTTACCGAAAACTACCGTTCACCGTTGAGATCGCTTCCAAAAATCTATCACATTCCTCCTGTCCCAAAGCCAAACTTGGCAATAATCGTAACGTATTTTTACCAGAATATCCACAGAAAATTTTATGGTCGAAGAGTAACGAATCTCTGATTTTATCAACGGGTTGTTCAAATTCAATTCCTATCATTAAGCCACGCCCACGTAGTTCTTTTATTCCAGAAATTCCTTTCAGATTCTCGAATAAATAATCGCCTTTTTGCGTAGCATTTTCCATCAAATTATCTGATTTCATTACATCCAAAACTGCCACTGCCGCTGCACAAGCCAAATGATTTCCTCCGAAAGTTGTTCCTAACATTCCGTGTTTTGCTTTGAATTTGGGGGAAATCAAAACACCACCAATCGGAAAACCATTACCCATTCCTTTGGCGGTTGTCATAATATCGGGACGAATTCCTGAAAAATCATGCGAGAAAAATTTACCCGAACGTCCATAGCCGCATTGTACAGAATCTAAAATCAAAATTGCTCCCGTTTTATCACACATTTCACGAGCAGTTTTCAAGAACTCATCGGAGGCAACGTTGATACCGCCCACGCCTTGAATTCCCTCCAAGATGACGGCACAAATTTCTTCGGTAACATTGGCTTTTAGTGCCTCTACGTCATTGAAAGGTAAAAAAGTAACGTGTTCATCGTAGTTAATTGGAGCAACAATTGCCTTATTATCCGTAACGGCAACCGCACCAGCAGTTCTGCCATGAAAGGATTTTGAGAAGGCAATTACTCTCTTGCGACCATTAAAAAATGAGGCGGTTTTTAAGGCGTTTTCGTTGGCTTCTGCCCCTGAGTTACAGAGGAAAAGTTCGTAGTCTTCATAACCCGAAAGTTCACCTAATTTAGTGGCTAATTCTTGCTGAATTGGGATATTTACGGAGTTAGAATAGAACCCTAAATTACTCAATTGTTCGGTCAATTTCTGAACATAATGAGGATGCGAATGTCCAATAGAAATGACGGCATGACCTCCATAAAGATCAAGATATTCGACACCGTTTTTGTCCCATAATTTGCTCCCAGAAGCTCTTATAGGCGTGATGTCGTAAAGTGGATATACATTAAAAAGATTCATATTTTGTGGCTATTGGCTGTTAGCTTTTGGCTATTGGCACGTCATAGCAATAGTTTGTAAAATTGATTATTTTTATCCCATTTGAAGCTAATAGCTAACAGCCAATAGCAAAAAGCTCTATCTACATTCCAACTGATTTTAACCTTAATCCAGCCATTTCATCAAGCCCAAACATCAAGTTCATATTCTGAACTGCTTGCCCTGATGCTCCTTTGGTGAGATTATCTATCACACTGGTTATCAGTAGATTACCTTCGTGTACTTCTAATGAAATTAGGCATTTATTGGTATTGATTACTTGCTTCACGTCCACAGGAAAATCGCTTATGTGGGTGAAAGGATGTTCGGCATAATAGTTTTGGTAAAGGGTTTTGGCTTCTTCTAATGTCCCCGAGAATTTAGTATAAACATTCGCCATGATTCCACGGGTGAAAGTACCACGATAGGGAATAAAATTAACCGTTGGTTTTGCTCCTTGAAAAGAAGAAATCACCATGCCAATTTCCGTGAGATGTTGATGCGTGAAGGCTTTATAAATCGAAATATTATTACTTCGCCAAGAAAAATGTCCCGTTGGTGAAAGGCTTTGCCCCGCCCCCGTAGAACCCGTAACCGCCGACACATGAACATCGTCATGAATCAAACCCGCCTGAGCCAAAGGCAACAAAGCCAACTCAATGGAAGTAGCAAAACAACCTGGATTTGCCACATGGTTTGCCTGACGAATTTTATCCCGTTGCAATTCCGCCAAACCATACACAAAGCCTTCTGATTGGTCACGAAAATCAGTACTTAAATCAATGATTTTCAAGGACTTAAATGCTGGATTGGCGGTTAAAATTTTTTTGGATTCACCGTGTCCAGAGCATAAAAATAGAACGTCCACAGACCAAGCCCCTCCCGCCCCCGAAGGGGGAGCTTTCTCGTCCGAATTTTCGTCGTCAAAAGTTCCCCCTTCGGGGCGGTGCGACGTTTCGATTAGGGGGCTACTAAATACTAACTCCGTATCGCCCAATAAATCAGTATGGGTATGATAAATAGGCTTGCCTGCCTGTGAATTTGAATGAACAAAAACGATTTCTACTTGTGGGTGAGGGATAAGAATTCTGAGTAATTCGCCTCCTGTATATCCTGCACCGCCTATTATTCCTATTTTTATGTTTTGCATCACATATAATCTTTTAAATCTTCCAAAGGGGCATCAAAATCATCGGCATACCAAATTTTTCCAAGACCACCCGCTTGTCTCCGTTTTTTTGGTACATTGTTAATATTTTCTTCCTCAGAAACGTTCATTTTATGGTCATTTTTGGGCTTTTCCACTAAGGTAATTTACCCATTTTCGTAAACTCCTTGAAGAATGGTCGCATTCATAATATTTTTTGTTTTAGATTTATTACTTCTCAGAAATTTGTAACTTTGCCCGAGATTTAGCAAGCCTGACGGTATGTTCCAAAATCATGTAATGCTCCAATTCTTCCTTTTCAGGAAACGGTGAGGGAGATTCCTATTACCTTTCCAAAAGCTCCTCAACTCGGTCTTGAATATTCTTGGGAGCATGAAAACCCAATACCTTCACAGGGTCGAGAGAAGCCATAAAATCGGCTAAACTATCATAAGCATTTATCGCAGTTGTCATTGCTTTTAGAGATTATTATTCCGTTAAAGTTACAAA
Organism: Cytophagales bacterium; assembly: GCA_043760595.1. Lineage (GTDB taxonomy): Bacteria > Bacteroidota > Bacteroidia > Cytophagales > Spirosomataceae > Arcicella. The sequence continues at coordinate 3,799 of JAYUOX010000281.1, read as the reverse complement.
TATTTTAGAGTAATTTGCTTCTAAAATTTAAGGTTGTGCTTCTCCGAAGCATTGTTGGTTCTTACGTCTTCCTCTTCCTTGGTCGATGTCCCCACCGTACCATCGTGCGTAAGCAACACAAACATCTGATTATCAGTTAATTGTAATAGAAACATTGATTAGTTTTAGAATAATAAAATATGAAAAAACGCATCATTTTCTGTTTGTCCGCTTGCTGTCGCACGATGGTACGGTGGGGACACCGACCAAGGAGAAAAAACCTTATTTTATGATTATCTAAAAATAAACGTTAAATATGTTGGATAATTGAATATTTTTACCGTATTTTATTCTCATTTATTTATTCAAAAACCGTAATCTTAAACACAAAAACAATGAAAATATCTCAATTTACCTCCCCCCCCCGCAAAATCTACTTTTTGCTTGTTCTAATTTTATTTGCTCGTCTGACTATGGGACAGTCTGAGTTTAGCGAAAAGATAATGTCTTTAAGCAGTCAAAATGACACTCGCTTGAAGAAAAACTTTAAAGCATATAAATATTATGAATTAAGTTTGAAGGACATTAAAACACTTATTAGAAATAAAAAATCTGATAAAAGTAAGCCAATTCAGTTTACTCTACAATTAGACAACGATAAAATTGCTTTTAATCTTTTTGAAAATGATATTTTTGCTGACAGTTATTGTGAAATTGAAAATGGCGTAAAAAAGACCAAAGACCAAGTTGAGATAAACACTTATGCTGGTTTTGTAGGCGACGACTATCAAAATGCCCTACGCATATTTATTTCAGAAGATAGAATTTCTGGCTTTTTTGTCTATAACGGTATTCAGTATGTAACAAGGAATTTAAGTGACTATGGGGTTGCGGAGAAGAAAAAACCAAACAAAGTAGAGGTGGTTACTTTTAAATTTGATGATGAAATATTAAGTTTAGAAGGTAGCTTCTGTAATAACTCCAACATAAAGAAAAACGCAAGGGTTGCCGCCCCACCTAATTATCCTGGATATACGGTATCATGTTCTGATCAAATAAACTTTCCTCTCTGCAAATATATTAAAATTAAAGTTGCATCTGATCAACATTTTAGAACTGATTTATCATTAGCTGGTAGGCAAAATGTAATAATTGATTATATAAATCAGATTGATTTTGTAATGTCAAGAGAATTAGATATCAGAGTCAAACTGGAATCTGTCAGATGCGATTATATTTTTTCTACTTCTAATAGTTCAAACATAGGAACAACATTGGTAGATTACTCATCCTCATCGGTAAGGCAACAAGTTTTTGGTAATCCTGATGCCAATTGTGTAGAATATTATCTCTCTGGACTACCCTTCGGATTTCAATTAACTACTCCGAAGAATACAGTAGGGCAATCATCAAATTTTTACTCTTTAGGAAGACTTCCTAACTCATCGGCTATTAGCACAATAAATCTGTTTTCGGGAGGACCTTTATCTTATTCTGAAAGTTACTTAGTGATGACACATGAAGTAGGTCATTTGATAGGAGCATTACATCCCGCTGATTTAGGGGGAGTCGGTATTCAATGTAATGGACAAACATTAAGTTGTAGCACTGTAACAGTAATGTGTGATTTGCCAAATAAAGTTGCCACATTTAATACTTACAATAAAAAAGAAATTCAAAAGTTTTTGACAACTTATCCAAACGCTTTGTTTACTACCTCAGCACAAACTTTTTCTAATGCTTTGGTCACGAAGTTGAATGGAAATGATATATCAAGCACACCTGTATTTATAAATCAAAGCCCTAAAATTATACAAATAAATAGACCTCCTTATAGATTGAATTCCAATTCTACCTATTCTTCAAGCGATTCAAGAGTCTTTTTCTATTATAAAAACCAATATGATCCAGTCAATTATACCTCTTCATCCAGATTTGAAATACGTACAGCTCCAAGTTTTACGCTGACCGTAAATGCCTCTGATCAGTGCAATACATATTTCAGAAGCATACCTTTCGTTTATTCACCGTCTGGAGCGAGATTATCAGTTTTGGCTTATCCAAATCCAGCAAACGACGAAATTTTAATATCCAATGATTCGGTTGAAAACGATAATGAAACAATAGAGTTTACAAAAATTGAAATATATGATAAGGATGGTAATATTTCCAACCGTATTGAAGCAGAAAATATGCAGAAAAAAATTAAGATAAGTACACTTAATTTAAAAAGTGGGTTGTATTATTTGAAAGTATCTGACTCTAATGGCAATGTGAGTTCTAAGCAAATAATAATCAATCACTAATGAAAAAGTTTATCAACAATTTTATATTTAAAACATTAGTGTTTTTGTCAATTGTATTCGTTTCTTGCCAAAATGAATCAGAAATTGACAAAATTGTAGTTTACGAAAATTTATCACCCTGTATATGTGATACTACTATCAAAAATCAGTATCGAGATGAATGTAAAATTCAAGTATCAGATAGGATGGTTATAAAATGTTTAAAGGGTACAATAATGCTAAAAAGAGACCCTCTTGATAGGCAAGATAACATTGAACTTGACGCTAATCAAGATTTCTTGACCGATACAAGGAAGTTTCCAAAATGGCCACCCTCACCTAAAATTGTAGAAGCATGTAACTTGCCAGTTGAATTATCTAAATCATCAGAAAAAATAAAAGTTAAAATAGACATAAACATCTTTTATGTGGGTATAAATATTGGTGTTCCAACACCAGATCTTTATAATTATTATCCTGTTGAGTTATTAAGGTTAGAAATTATCAAGTAGCAAAATCAAATAAAGCAAAAAGCACCTCGAAAAAGGTGCTTTTTTACGCTTTAAAATCAACTACTGATTAGCTCCCAAACTCTCATAATACGTAAGCAAACTAACCACATCCACCTCGTTTTTCAAGTCTAATTGTTTCGTTTTTATGTAAACTTCCAAAGATTTCTTTTGGTCTTGAAGGCTTTGTAATATTGACCTCTGCTCCCTTGGTCGGTGTCCCCACCGTACCAAAGTACGTCAGCAACACAAGCATTTGATTACCAATTAATTACAATAAAAATATTGATTATTTTTATCATTCAAAAATAGAAAAAACAAATGAAAACCCTCATTATTCACAAACCCAAAAGACTAATAAGTCCTTTCTTATTCTTCCAATTGTTATTCACCAAGGAAGGAAGAAAAAAACTGTATGAAGTATTTTGGCAATAATATCAATAAAAAAGCACCTTTTTCGAAGTGCTTTTTTTATGTCCTAAACTAACTACTGATTACCCCTCAAACTCTCATAATAAGTAAGCAAACTAACCACATCCGCCTCTCGTTTCAAGTCTAACTGATTGGTTTTTATGTAAACTTCTAAGGCTTTCTTTTGGTCTTGAAGGCTTTGTAATATTGACCTCTGATTGAGTTTTACTTGCTCCATTTCACCGTTTTCTTTGGCTAAGAAGTATTCTATTTTTTCTTCAAAGCTATCATAAGGTCGATTGTTAGAATATGCCTGTTTGTAATCGGCAGCTAATAATGACTTGGTGTAGTTCTTATAAAAACCAATCTTCTTTGCAAATAAAACCTGTAAATATGTACTCGGAATCTTCTTGCCCGAAGTGGTTGTGAAGATTTCACGATGCACAAATCGATAGGATGTTATGGGGTCGTATAAAGTAAAAGCCGAAGGATAAACCGCAATCGTATCTTTTTCCGTATTTCTTTGAATAACCTCTTTGTTCAGAGCATCGTATTTTATCGAAACACGACTGGCTACCAATTTGCCTGCGTTTCCGTATAAATCCCCTTCCAACC
>JAYUOX010000280.1:0-11017 GCA_043760595.1 Cytophagales bacterium | reverse complement strand
ATTGCTAAAACAGACAAACTTGATGATGGAGGAGGTTTAACTAAATTACTTGAAGAATTAATTTGGTCAGGATTCGTAACGGAGATTTATCCTTTTGGTAAGAAGAAAAAGGATAAAATTTACCGACTAACGGATGAATATTCCTTATTTTACTTACAATTTATGGAAAGTAATCGTCAGCCAGGTACAAATATTTGGCAAAATCTTAGTCAATCTGCTACTTACAAAGCATGGTCGGGATATGCTTATGAGAGTATTTGTATAAAACATATCGAACGCATCAAACAAGCTTTGAGTATTGCTGGGATTTACTCATCGGTATCATCATTTTATAGTCAGGGAGACGAGCAAAACGAAGGTGTACAAATAGATATGCTTCTTGACCGTAATGACCATACGATTAATCTTTTTGAAATAAAATTTTATAATCAAACTTATACCCTTAATAAAGAATCAGCGAATAAATTAAGGGAAAAACAGTGGCGTTTTCAATCTATTTCAAAAACGAAAAAACACACTAATTGGATCATTATCAGCACATTCGGATTACAAAAAAATCAATATTCAACAGGGCTAATTTCAAATTCTTTAACTATGGAGGACTTGTTTTAAACGGCTTTCAGCATTTGGCTGTCGGGTATTGGCTGGGCGACACTCGCCTTAAAATCAATAAGTTAGCTGATTGAAACTATTAATTATTCTCTATCAACTATTCACTGAGAAAATGCTTACAAAAAGAATAATCCCCTGTCTCGATATTAAAGATGGGCGAACTGTAAAAGGTACAAACTTCGTCAATCTTCGAGACGCTGGTGACCCCGTGGAATTGGGAGCAATTTATGCTGAACAGGGTGCGGATGAATTAGTGTTTTTGGACATCACGGCAACGGTAGATAATCGAAAAACATTAATAGATTTAGTCAGAAATGTAGCCAGAAACGTTAATATTCCCTTTACGGTGGGTGGAGGAATTTCTTCGATTCAAGATGTTTCTGCCTTGTTGAATGCTGGGGCAGATAAAGTTTCGATTAACTCCTCAGCCGTCAAAAGACCAGAATTGATTGATGAATTGGCTTTAAATTTTGGTTCACAATGTATTATCGTAGCCATTGATACTCGTTTCGTGGATGGACAACACGTGGTTCATACGCATGGAGGAAGAAAACCTACGGAATATCGAACGATTGAATGGGCAAAGGAAATAGAAAATCGTGGAGCTGGTGAAATCCTTTTGACCTCAATGGATACAGACGGAACAAAGGCAGGATTTGCCAATGAGTTAACTGCATTAATTTCTGGAAATGCTTCAATACCCGTCATCGCATCGGGCGGGGCAGGAACAATGGAACACTTTTATGATGTTTTCACCACAGGAAAAGCCGACGCAGGACTCGCTGCCAGTATTTTTCACTTCAAAGAAATTGACATTATAGATTTGAAGACCTATCTGAAAGACAGAGGGATTGCGATGAGACTATAATTTTTGGTATCTTTACATAGACATTTTAATAAGAATCATAATGAAAAGTAATTTCAGAGAGTGGACGTTAGATAAAATTGATGATGCTTTCGGAACGGTTCAAGTTGATAATATACCTGAATTAGATGAACTATTGGCTTTTGAACATGAATTTAGTGATTACGAAAGACGTTACCTCACTACCTTAGCTGAAAAGTATCTCCATTTTGGTGGTGATAATTGGAACGAAGTTGAACTCGAAAACAAATTCATCAGCCCCCTCATCGTTTTTGCGGATATTGATAACAAGAAATTTGCTTATTTCTTAGAACGAGAACTGTCAGGGGTAGTAGGTGATTACGAACTTACGGGCAGAGTAGATGGGATGATTGCCACTGGTTACAGAAACCCAAGGAAACCCTATTTTTGTTTAAAAGAATATAAGAGACAGACCGACCCCGATGGAGATCCACAGGGACAAGCAATTATCGCCATGATTGTTGGACAACATCATAACGATAGTACAAATCCTGTTTATGGATGTTATATCGTGGGAAAGAGTTGGCACTTCATGATTTTAAAAGGAAAAGAGTATGCCATCAGTAACGTTTTTGTAGGGTCAGACGATGAAATTTTTGATATTTACCGAATCCTCAAAGGACTTCGTGTACATATAGAACGATTAATTTAGAAAATGAATTTAGATTTCAATAAACAAGGCGGGATTATCCAATCGGGATTAATCCCCGCAATAATTCAAGATGCCAAAACCGATAAAGTTTTGATGCTTGGTTACATGAACCAAGAGGCTCTTGAAAAAACCGAAAAAGAAGGAATAGTAACATTTTTCAGTCGCTCAAAACAACGCCTCTGGACGAAGGGCGAAACCTCTAATAATTTTCTGCACGTAGTAGATATTAAGTTGGATTGTGATGAAGATACGCTCTTGATAAAAGTAAACCCCGATGGACCAACTTGTCATACAGGAGCAGACACTTGTTGGAACGAAGTCAATAGTCCCCGACTGGATAGTCCAGGACAAGCAGGTTGGTTGAATCATTTGAAAGCGGTGATTCGAGACAGGAAAAATAATCCATCCGAAAAGTCATATATTACCAGTCTTTTTGAAAAAGGAACGAATAAAATTGCTCAGAAAGTTGGGGAAGAAGCCGTTGAATTGGTGATTGAGGCAATGGATTCTAACGATCATTTATTCAAAGATGAAGCCGCTGACCTATTGTTTCACTATTTGGTTTTATTGGAACATAGAGGCATTGATTTTGATGAAATAATTGATGTACTTCGTGAAAGACATGGAAAATAATAATTTAATCTTATGGTAAATTTCATCATCAAATACCTCATTATCGCAGGGGCAATAATGTTTGGTTCAAAGTACATAGACGGCATAAAAATTGACAAATTTGAGACCTCAGTTTATGTGGCTTTGGCAATGGGTTTTGCAAATACATTCATCAAACCCATCTTGAAACTCGTCAGTTTTCCCATCACAATCCTTACGCTTGGACTCTTCTTATTAGTAATCAACGTGATACTGGTTTATGTAGTTGCTCATTTTGTCAAAGGATTTACCGTGCAAGGTTTCATCCCACCCTTGATTTTTAGCTTTGCCCTTTCCTTCCTTTCATCAGTCTTGGGTTGGTTCATGGATGGGGATTAGTTTCTGTAAATAATACAAATAATCCAATTAATATTTTCATCCAAAATTGTGTTTAGACGTTCAAAAACGATTTAAGCACTTTTTTTTGTGCGTGCCAGAATCAAAAAAATACTATTTTACTTTATCCTATGAAAATTTTGTAAAAAATTTTATTAAAGTATAAATTTAGGCAAGAGTACTTAACTTACTATTTTTCAATAGGTTACACAAAAAATATTTTTCATAAAAAGTTTGGATATATGAATTACAATTTTATATCTTTGCATCACAAACAAAAAGTTGGCATACTTTTTGGAATCCTTACTTTGTGAAATTACTCTATTTGCTATAAGAATAATTTTCACGTATAAGATTAATGACCGTAACCGCCATGACAGTCAGGAATCAAGTTTGAACAATCTTGTTTCTTATCATTAGTTACGTTTCTCAATTTTATTGTGAAAATTTTAAACTTATAGAGTCATGAAAAATTTTACATTTTTAGTCGTGTTACTTTTTGTAACATTATCAGTAAAGGCACAAAAGAGTGCTTTGCACCCAACTACCTTTTCTGCAAAAGATAAGGCTCTTATTGCAAGTGTATTAGATATTGACAGAGACGAAAATTCTCTGGAAGATAAAGATAAGGCAAGAGCGATGCGTTTCAAAAACATGACAGTTGATAGAGATTCAACCTATTATGATGTTGAAATACCCGCTGCTTTTCCAGATGGACAAGATGGTTTAAGAAAATTTATTAGTCAAAATATTGTTCGTCCAAAAAACTCAAAAGGGGAAACTGTTTTGGTAAGATTTATGGTTGAACGTTACGGAGAAATTAGTAAAGTTCACGTGTTGGCAGGACCAGCAAATGCAGATGCTTCGTTGAGTTCAGAAGCTATCAAAGTAGTAAAAAAGATGGGTTCATGGAATCCAGCAAAAATCCAAGGAATTGAAGTAGCATCGTATTATGTGCTACCCGTAAAATTCTGATTAATCGAAAATCCTTACTTTAAATAAATATTTTTAGCCCTCATGTGCTTTGTACGTGAGGGCTTTTGTTTTTTATTGACTCGGTACTCCTCTCTGAAACGTTACTTCCGTAGCCATGCCCATTGCACTGAATCGCACTGCCATTGATTGAGCATCCGATTTTTTCTGGAGTGTCTCGCAATGCGTACCCGATTCCAAGAAATAAATGTAATATTCCTGATTACGGTCTGCCAGTTGTTGAACGTCTGGACGACCTAAATAATCATCCAAATCATTAGAACTCGTCCCTTTGATTTCTTCTTTTAGTGACTTTAATTTTTCTATTGACTTGGTTCTCAAACCTTTACAGCCGCCTTTGTCGGCACTCCATTCTTCGAGGTTTAATCCGTCTAATTTAGGTTGTTTTATACAGGCAGTTGTTAGAAATATTATTGGAAGGATGTATTTAACTTTCATCTAATTATTATTTTTTTAAAGTGATTGAAACTACCCCGTTTGCTCCACGAGAACCATATAAGGCACAACTTGCTGCATCTTTCAAAACCGCCACGGACTTTATATTATTGGCATTACATAAACCAAAAGCAGTCGAATAACCATTTATGGCTTGTCCATTTATCAAAAAAAGTGGCTCAATGCTTGACACAAACGAATTTACTCCTCTGACCGTAATGGTTGCATTTGCTCCTGTTCCTGTAACATTTACACCCGCTACACGTTGAAGATAATTATCCAAAGTGGCATTTTCCACCGCCTCTTCAACCACTACGGTAGAGCCAGTATTATTTTTAGAATTTTGTTCTTCTCCATAAACTGATGTGCTGGAATTATCACTTGTTGATCCAATGACCCCTTGTTTTGTACAGTTTGTAAACAACAACGCTAAGGCTAAAATAGAAAAAGTATATTTTATAATTTGCATGATTTGGTCTGTTTAAGTGGATAAAAATGTGAGTAAAGATAAGTGTTTTAATAAATATTCCAAATCTAAAAAGGTGAAATATAGGGAAATAGCAATTTTCATTTCTCTAAACTATAACATTCGAAAATACATGGATGGGGTAACGTTCCTAAATTCTAAACTCATGGGTTCTTCGGGGGTCGCTCTTTTATAAAAGTATCCTTTCTTTTTGCTCATCGAAATTGTTAATAAATGACTGTCTTTTTACTTTTGAATACGATGGTTAAAATGGTTGTACCTGTGTTGGGTTGTTTAGAGGTGACGTGCGTTTTGTTAAAAATATTTGTTAAAACCACTCTAAACACCCCTCTTCCACTACTCCCTTCACCACAAAGTTATCATCAAAAATAACCATATTTGCTTGATAATCAGGCTTTATTTTACCGAGGCGATGGTTTAAATTCAATACTTCGGCAGGATAAGTTGATGCCATTCTGAGGGATTCTTGGAGAGAGATTTCTACTTTTTCCACACAATTTCTTACGCCCTGAATCATCGAGAGGGCTGAACCTGAAAGTGTGCCTTTGGTGTCGGTGTAATGCGTTCCTGCATGAACGAATTTGTAGTCGCCCGAAGTGTCGTTGGTAACAGCGTCGGTGATGATGAAAAGACGTTTGCCCATTATCTTTTTTGAGATTTTGATGCTGTCAAAATCCACGTGAATACCGTCTGGAATAATACTTGCCCAAGCCTCCGAATGATAAGCCGCTCCAACCAATCCAGGCTCACGACCTTGTAGCTGCGACATGGCATTAAAAAGATGTGTAACCCTTTTGATTCCTCGCTGAAAGGCATTCTGGGCTTGTTTGTAGGTGGCAGAACTGTGTCCAGCAGCAACGATTATGGCACTTTCTAATATCATTTCTAACTGTTTATCCGTAAATTCCTCGGGGGCGATGGTCATGTAGGTAGGCAAGCCCTCACACGCCTGAATAATGGTTTTGAGTTCTGTGTCTGTAGGTTTTCGGATAAACTCTGCCACGTGAGCCCCTCGTTTTGGAAAACTAAAAAATGGACCTTCGAGGTGTAAGCCCACCAAGCCCTTCCCCCCGTTTTTGAGGTAATTTTTAGCCACTGAGATTGCCTCCAACATTTTGTTCAAGAGGACTGACGAAAGCGTAATTTGGAAATGAGTAGTACCTTGACAACGTATTTCGAGATAAGTATTTCGGATGGTTTCTTCGGTAGTTTTTGAATTATATAAACTACCACCACCACCATAAATTTGAATATCTATGAACGATGGAGCAATATTAAATCCCTTTAAATCAATGACTTGAATGTCAGAACTAAGGTTTTCTGCCGAAATGATTTTACTGATTTTATCGCCTTCAATCAGTAAAATATGGTCTTTGATAACTTCTTCGGAAGTGAATATTTTTGCGTTTTTTAGTGCGTACATTTTAGCTTCGAGTAATGAGATGAGTAGCTATCGGTAATTAGCTGTCAGTTGGACGACACTCGCTTTAAAATCAATGAGTTACCACAATAAAAGTGTCAATTGTTAAATAGGAGTTACCTAAAAATATGCAATATAATTCGTTTCTGATAGCTCAGGACTCAAAGTTGTTTCTCGCTCAATTTCTTCAAATGCTTAGGGTCAACTAATCTGACGACTTCTCTTTTTGAAAATTTTACCAACCACAAACCCACGAAATCTCCTTGTTTACGGAAAGACAAACTATCGAATCTGGCAGTTTTACCTAAAGCCTCAATTTTAGTTTTTTTCAAGCCTTCAAATTGTTTGTTTAAAATGATTGGTTCGGTATAAAAAAAGAATTTTTCATCATCTGATTTTTGGATATTATCGGTTTGAGGTAAATGCTTCTCGGCGTTGTATTGATAGGCATCCAAAATCTCATTGGCTTTCTTTCCCAAAGCAGGGTTTTGTAAATTAAGCGGACTTCCTGTTAAAATTTCCACTCTGTATTTGCTTGATAATGAATCAATTAAGGCTCTATTTTTGAGATTTACGGCGAAATTTTTATTCAGAGAATCTATGATGATATGCCCCCATTCGTCCACTTGTGCCGTGAATTGTTCGGGGGTAATCCGTTTTGCTTGTCGTTCACGAAGTTCCTTTACTGCTGCTCTGGTGTCAATTCTTTTACTAAAATCACAGCCCGCAGCGGATAAAAAAATAGCTAAAATTAGTAAATAGTTGATGCTAACGGTTTTTTTCATATTCCTAAATTTTTTCTTGCAAAGATACATGAAGTACAGTCGTTTTAAAACAAAAAAGTCGTAACCCAAGCAACGACTTTTCAAGATTAAGGCTCTCTAAATAATTCAGTATTTTACCACCTTCGCCCTCTGCTATATTCTCTACGTGGAGGGAGGGCTGTATCTGGGTACAATTACCAACGGAGAGGGTACTACTTAACAATAAGCAACGTAGATTCAATAAGTTGACTCATTACTGCTCATTTTTTAGTCCTCTTTTGAAGTGGTAAAATGCTCCCTGAAAATAGTATAAATCTGAGACCAGTTCCTTTATACTAAAAAATCATATAAAATATGCTAAACGTAGCCCTCATCGGTTTTGGTTTGTCGGGTCGGTATTTACAAGCCCCTTTTTTTGAAACTAATCCAAATTTTAATCTCAAAACGATTGTCTCCAATAATCAGAACCCACAGGAATTTTATTCTACGGTGAAAGTTGCTCGTAGTTTGGAAGAGGTTTTGTTGGACAAGACCATTGATTTAGTCAGTATTTGTTCGCCCAATGCTACCCATTATGAGTACGCCAAACGTGCCTTGCAAGCGGGTAAACACGTACTCGTAGAAAAGCCTTTTACCGCAACTTCTCAGGAAGCTGAGGAACTGATTTTGTTATCCCAAAAACAACAAAAAACCTTGTCAGTATTCCAAAATCGCCGTTTTGATTCAGATTTTTTAACGGTACAAAAACTTATTGAAGACGGTTTTTTGGGAGAAATATTGAACTTTGAAATCCATTTTAATCGTTTCAAACCGTTCTTGAATCCTAAAAAATGGAAGGAAGTCATTAGCCCTGCGAGTGGAATTATTTATGATTTAGGCTCACACATTATCGACCAAGTGATTGTACTTTTTGGCGTACCTCAACACGTTTGGGGACAGACTTTTACACAAAGAGAGAACTCTGAAGTTGATGATGCTTTTGATATAAAATTAGACTACGGAAAGCTAAAAGTTACGCTTCGGTCAAGCTTATTAGTCCGAGAAGAGTCCCCGAGATACCTCATTCACGGGACAAAGGGTTCGTTTGTAAAATATGGAATTGACGTTCAAGAAGACCATTTAAAAGTGGGAATGCTGCCCCAAAATGTAGATTTTGGTATTGAACCAAGTACGCAAGACGGGATTTTATATTCAGAAAAAGAAGGTGTTTCAGTACAAGAAACCATCAAAACTGAACAAGGTAATTGGGCTTTATTATTCCAAAACCTGCATGACGTAATTGTAGATGGCAAAAAAATATTGATAAAACCAGAAGAGGTTTTGGCACAAATTAGGATTATTGAGGCGGTAATTTCCAATTAAAAGTGTAGAGTTAAAAATTAATAGTGTTCAACAAATAATTTTAAATCATTGATTGTCAGTATTTTAACTCTTAATTTTACACTTTTAATTTTTCAGTGTGTCAAACCACCCCAATTTTCATGGGCTTGTGCATTTTGATAATGCGTTTTCTCAAACTATCTATTTTAAAGCCTGGAATAGATTTCAATTTCAATGAGTCTAATATTTTTTTCTCCGAGGCCTTTTGTTTATTTGCCAATACTTTACCTTTCTTTACTTCCAAATCCAAGATTTTCTTTTTTCTTGCCTCCAAATTATTTTTTACGTTGATATAAACATTTTTTAATAGCTCAGGATTAATAATATAATATTTGAGACTTTTATTGAAGCTGGCAGAATCTAAATTATTTTTTTTGAGCATATCGAATTTTAATTTCTGATACACTACCAAGGACGAGTCGCCGTTTCCTAAATGCAAATCATTTACTTGGGATTCTAAAAGGTGAATCTCTGATAGCACCACCGCCATTTTATCTTCGGCAATGAGGTCTTTGGGCTTATCGTCCTTACCACAAGCCGTTACCAAAAAAGTCAGTAGAAAAATTTTTAATTTCATGCTTCAAAATTACAGCGAAAATCGGCAGATTTATTCGTAATTAAGAAATTTTAAGATTTCAAACGGCTCTATTTCTTTCATTTTACTGTCAATATATCCGACAGGATGATTCATTTCTATTGATACTTCCCTAAAAATTACCGTTTGATAATTTCCTGAAAAAACGCAGACTAATTTATCACTACCTGCGTTTTTTTTATGTAAATTTGCCAAGAAGTATAAAAATATCAAATTTATACAAAAAAATATTTATATATTCATATTTTAAAGCCTCGATATTTGATTAAAATTCATTATAATCAAATACAAAATTACGCCATGAACAAATGTATTTTCTTAGACCGTGACGGTGTGTTAAATGTTGATAGAGTTGATTACGTCTATCGAGTTGAAGATTTTATTATTCCCGAAGGAACGATTGAAGCCCTTCAAAAACTAAAAGCCGCTGGTTATTTATTGATTGTTATCACCAATCAGTCGGGCATTGCAAAAGGGATTTATTCTCGTGAGGATGTCTGGAAATGCCATAATTATCTTCAAGAACAATGTGGAAATATATTGGATGATATTTATTTCAGTCCGCACCACGAAAAGTTTACGACCAATTCCTTAACTCGTAAACCTGGTTCGTTGATGATTGAAAAAGCAATGGCAAAATATCAAATCGATCCAAATACTTCTTGGATGATTGGTGATGCTCATCGTGACATCCATGCAGGTAAAAAGGCGGGTGTGAGAACAATTCATATTACGCACAAACCATTGGAATCTCATTCTGCCATTACGACAGATAACTTATTGAATGCCAGCGAGTTGGTGTTGAGTTAGTTTGTTGTTTTAACCCTCCTAAGCGTTTAAAACGCTTAGGAGGGTTAATTATGAAACGCTTCAAAACATAAAAAAAAGCGAATAATCATCATAATTATTCGCCATTTTTTATGTTTTTACTTCCTCTTTTTCCTATCCCCACTCCTCGGATTTTTTCCTCCACCTTTCACATTTCCACCCCTCGAATCTTTTGATTTTCGTCTGGAATCATCTCTTCGTGATGTTCTTTCGCCGCCTCTTTGGACTTTGCCATTGGCTCCTACCAACAACAAATCCATACTTCTACGAGCCAAATTACACTCCTTTACTTTCACTTGTAATTTATCTCCAAAAGTATAAACTTTCCCATTTCGTTGTCCTACAATTCTATAATTCTCACGGTCATATTCATAGAAATCGTCTTTTAAATCCATCATCCTAATCATGCCTTCCGATGCCGTTTCGGTAATTTCTACAAAGATTCCGAATTCTGCAACGCCCGAAATGATACCGTCCCAAACTTTATCTTCATCCATCGTACTCATGTATTCAACTTGCTTATATTTGATGGATGCCCTCTCGGCTTCGGCTGCCATTTTTTCTCTTTCCGAACTATGCTTGCAACGCAATTCCCAAGGTCCACGCTCCAAAGGTTGTCCGCCGTCAAGATAATGCTGCAACATTCGATGAGCCATCATGTCGGGATAACGCCTAATTGGACTCGTAAAGTGTGAATAAAATGGAAATGCTAAGCCAAAGTGACCGATTGGGTCGGTGCTATACTTTGCCTTCGACATGGTGCGAACGGCTAAATTTTCAAGTATATTCTGTTCTGGTTTGCCTTCAACATCGTGCATTAAAGCATTGAAAGACGTACTGATTCTATCAACTTCTGTATCAACATTATATCCAAAACGTTTAGCAAAAGTTGAGAAGTTTTTGAGTTTTTCAGGGTCTGGGGCATCGTGGGTACGATATACCATCGTGTTGCGAGGTTCAGATTTTTTGAGATTAAAG
>JAYUOX010000279.1:0-11019 GCA_043760595.1 Cytophagales bacterium | reverse complement strand
CGTCTGGCACCAATTCAAAGTTCAAAACAAACTTCATTGAATTAGGATTGGGCGTTGATTCGGTATAAATGAGTATGTGGGGCTTCAACATGATTTCTGGATAATATGTACTTGTTTGAGTAATTGAAACAGCAAATTTACGAAATTAGTTTGGTGGATGGAGTTTAAAACTGTTTTTGTTACTTTTGATAAAATTCTATCCTTTTAAATCAAATGTAATGCCACAACTTTTTATTCTTGCGGGTTGTAATGGTGCTGGAAAAACCACTACTGCCAAAATTCTTTTACCCCAATTCTTGGGTGGAATAGAATTTGTTAATGCTGATATAATTGCAGCAAAACTTAATCCTGATTTTCCAGAATCGGTTGCCTTTCAAGCGGGTAGAATTATGCTGGAAAGAGTGGATATTTTACTGTCTGAAAAGTCCAGTTTTGCTCTTGAAACTACCTTAGCCACAAAGAGTTATGTAGGATTAACTAAAAAAGCTCAATCTCTTGGTTATGAAGTTGTATTGATGTATTTTTGGCTTGAATCTTACGATATGGCACTCAAAAGAGTAGCTAAAAGAGTGAGAGAAGGAGGTCACTTTATACCCGATGATGACGTAAAAAGGCGTTACGAAGGAGGGATAAGAAACTTGGTAGATTTGTTCATTCCTGTGGTAACACACTGGTCAGTTTACGATAATTCGGATTATAATTTTAGGGTTCCTAAACTTATAGCCCGTGACGAAGAAGATGGAACAATTACAATAGAACAATCAGAAATCTGGACAAAAATTCAAAGTTATGGAAACAAAAGGTAAATATATTTTAGATATTATTGACGAAGGAATCAAAGAAGCCTATCGTGTTTTTGATATTGAAGAAAAAAAGAAAGAGGCTCAACAATTGAAGTCTTCACAAATGGCAAAGCGTCGAAGTCGTCAAGTGGCTTAGATTTTAGTGTCATTTATATCAAAACGCTGACTGAACTCAAATTCAGTCAGCGTTTTGTTTTTTAGGTCGTAAGAAATTGAAAGTCAAACCATTACAAACTTATCCACGTTTTATCAACATCAAACTTTTGAAATTTATTGTCAATCGTGCTAATTATCACGAACTTAGGGGTAAGCATTGAACTATGAGCAATTAGACATTTGTTATATTCTCAGTTCATCAATATCATTTAATAACTCATCAAAAAATGTTAGACATTATCCAACTTCTTCCTGATTCTATTGCCAACCAAATTGCGGCTGGTGAGGTGGTTCAGCGTCCTGCCTCGGTGGTGAAGGAGTTGTTAGAAAATTCGATTGATGCAGGGGCAACAACCATTCAATTAATCGTCCGTGAGGCTGGAAAAACACTGATTCAAGTGATTGATGATGGTTTAGGTATGTCTGAAACCGATGCCAGAATGTGCTTTGAACGCCATGCAACGTCCAAAATCCGTACTTCCGAAGACCTCTTCAAAATCCGAACGATGGGTTTTAGAGGTGAAGCAATGGCATCCATTGCCGCCGTTGCCCAAGTCGAAATGCGTAGTCGCAGAATGGTTGATGAGTTAGGAATTTTGATTAAAATGGAAGCCTCCGAAGTCAAAGCCCAAGAAGCCATTGCTACTGAAAAAGGTACGAGTATTCAAGTAAAAAATCTGTTTTATAACGTTCCCGCCAGACGTAACTTCTTGAAATCCAATCCCGTAGAGATGCGTCATATCCTTGATGAGTTTCAACGAGTGGCTTTGTCTAATTCAGAAATTACGTTTACGCTTCATCATAACGATTCCGAAATCTATAATCTGCCCGCAGGCAAATTGAGCCGAAGAATTGTGGATTTGTTTGGTAAAAATTATCGTGAACAATTAGCCCCTTGCGAAGAAGAAACATCTTTCGTGGGTGTTCGTGGGTACGTAGGCAAGCCCGAATTTTCTAAAAAAACTCGTGGGGAACAGTTCTTCTTTGCCAATAATCGTTATATCAAAAATGGCTATTTGAACCATGCCGTGATGTCGTCTTTCGAGGGATTAATTCCCGAAGGAACGCACCCGTTTTATGTACTTTTCATCGAAATCGACCCAATCCACATTGACATAAACGTTCATCCCACGAAAACCGAAATTAAGTTTGATGATGAACGGACGGTCTATGCAATTGTGCAAGCTGCCGTTAGAAAGGCAATGAGTCAGCATAACCTTACGCCGTCTTTGGATTTTGAGACGGATGTCAATTATACCCATAATATTTTCAACTTTGGAAATTCGCCTTTTCAAACGCAAAAGGAAAGTGCCGATGCGTTCAACAGGGCGGGAGGGGCAAGTTCATATCCACGTCCAGAAGTACCCGCCCGTGAGCGGACAAATTTGACCAATTGGAATAAATTATACGAAGGTTTAGACCGTGATGTAAGTGCTTTTGAACGGATTGGAAGTCGTCAGGAAACGCTGTTTGTAGGAAACAAAGATGCTGATAATCAACCATTTACAGCAAAAAGTAAAGCCAATGATTTTCTGCAAAACCGTCCACAGAGAGGCAATCAAGATTCGGAAGCTACCACGTTTCAAATTCATAATCAGTACATCATTTCGCAAGTAAAATCGGGAATGTTGTTGATTGACCAACGGGCGGCTTATGAACGAATTTTGTACGAAAAATTCTCGCAACATCTTCAAAAACACAACGGAGCATCCCAACAATTGCTCTTCCCGACTACGGTTCGATTAACGCCCGCAGATTTTCATTTGGTGGTAGAAATCCAAGAAGAAATCCGCAATTTGGGCTTTGTGTTGAGTATTGAGGGGCATGATTCTTTCGTAGTAAACGGCATTCCAGCCGATTCACCAGAAGAAAATGAACAGGCGATGATTGAAGGAATTTTAGAGCAATTCAAGCAAAACGAAGCCCATTTGCATTTGGATAAATCCGAAAACGTAGCTCGTTCAATGGCAAAGCGTTCGGCAGGTCGTTTTGGCAATCACAGTCTCACAGTTTTGGAGATGAATATGTTGGTGGAACAACTCTTTGCATCCTCCAATCCAAGCTATACCCCAAGCGGAGAATCAACGATGAAAATTGTGTCTTTGGAAGAAATGGCGGGGTTGTTTTTGCGGTAAGGAATTAATTCTACTTTGGCACTTTACATCAAGAACATCCCCCTACTCCCTTCAAAGGGGGGAATTGCCCGAGTGGTAAATCCCCCTTTGAAGGGGGTAGGGGGATGTTTCGTGTACTTAAATTTTGAACAAATCTTAAAGTGTCAAAGTAGAACTAATAAGGTGTAATGAAGAAACGAAGGAAATTAGGACGGTGCGACGTTTCGTAAACATCCTTCAAGAGTGCCTTTCCAGAGTAGATTATGAGGGGTACTTGCATTGATACAAAGTAGTTTATCTTGAGCAAATATAGAGAGAAACACTAAACTTTATTCAACTAATTTTCTTTATTAATTCGGTAGTTTATCTCTAAAATATCCATACGTCCAAGTCCCCAAAATAGCTGAAAGCAATGTTACCGTAATTACCCCAAAACCACTCCCAATTTGAGCAAAAAGTGGTCCTGGACAAGCACCAGTAATTGCCCATCCAAAGCCAAAAATTAGTCCTCCGTAAATCTGTCCTTTTTGAAAAGTTTTAGGAACAATACTAATTTTTTCGCCCGATAATGTTTTGATATTCAATCGTTTAATTAATTGAATTGAGATTATGCCAACCACCACTGCCGTACCAATTACGCCATACATGTGGAAACTCGTGAGCCTAAACATCTCTTGAATTCTGAACCAAGAAATAATTTCAGATTTGACAGCAATAATGCCAAAAAACGTCCCTGCAAAAATGTATTTTAAGTTTTTAATAATCATGTCTTTGTTTATCTGCGTTCCAACTCATTAAAGCGTTAGTAAAAAGGGTAAAATTAACCAAGTCATCACGAAGCCGCCGACCATAAAACATATCGTGGCAATCAACGATGGAACTTGCAGATTTGATAAGCCCATAATGGCGTGTCCAGAAGTACATCCTCCCGCCCAACGAGTGGCAAAACCGACTAAAAATCCGCCTAAGACCATGAAAATGAAGCCTTTAAGCGTAAATAAGTTTTGGAAATTAAATAAATCTGTCGGTAAAAATCCCGAGAAATCTTTGATACCCAAAGCCGCTAACTCCTGTTGTGTTTGTGAATTAATTACGATAGCGTTTGGATTTGAGAGCAAAGAATTACCAATAAATCCACCTAAAACAATACCCACTACAAAAAATAAATTCCACGAATCTTTCTTCCAATCATACTTGAAAAAATCAATATTTGCGGGAATACAAGCCGCACAAACTTGTCGGAGCGTTGAAGAAATTCCGAAAGATTTATTACCCAAAATCAATAAAATTGGGACGGTCAAGCCTATCAAAAGACCCGAAATTGACCAATGCCAGGGCTGGCGAATGAGTTCTAACATTTTTTAGTTGTGGTTAATTTTCAAGTAGTAAAAGCCCTTGATTTCTGTAAAACGGAAAGTTACCATCTGAGCTAATTAAAGTCATTCGTTCTTCAATTGCCTGACAAATAATCATGTGGTCGAACGGGTCTTTATGGTTAGATGGGTATTCTAATTGATAAAGACGTAGCAAATGAAATTCTTTAATAGAAAGAAGTTTTATACTCGCCTTCTTTCTGAGGGTAGTCATAATATTTTGAAAATCATCTGGAAGGTCTAATTTACCATCACGATGTTTTATGGCTATTTCTCGGAGACTTTCAATACTGAGATATATTTCATTCTGAGAATCAAGAAGTATTTGTTTGGTTTGGGGAGAAATTTTGGAATCCGCAGTCAATGACCAGATAAAAATGTGGGTATCAATTAGGTATTTCATTATACATAAGCCTCAAAAGGGCTTTCTGAATATTTTGTAGTTTATAATTTAATGGTTTTCTCTAAATCCTCAGTCCAGCAATCGTTAGTTTCAACGATTTTATCTTTCATGATTCCCCATACCGATTTAATATTCGACTTCTGAACGGAAGACGATTTTTTAAGTTCTGATTTTGCTAATGTCTTGGTATTCATTGTATTGTTGTTGTTTTATCAAAGGTAAAAAAAGTATTCTATTTTGTTCTAAGTATAAGGTAAATATTCGTTTATAAGCTTATTAAAAGCCCCAAAATTGAATAGTACCAGGGCTGGCGAATGAGTTCTAACATATTCATTATTAAGTGATTAAGTATAGTTTTTAATTATTTCCTAAAATCCATCCAACATTCTATGGGTGTAAATTAGTTTCCATTTATTATTTTTAAATTCTAATAATTTCAAATCTTCTGACGCTTCATCATAGTCTGGTTTTTTCCATACCATTACAACAGCTTTATTCTTTTCTGGAAAATATATTTTAGATAGGTTAAAGATTCCTTGCGATTTGGGATAAATTTCATGGAAAGACACCCACCAAGATTCAGGACCTTTATTATTTTTTCCTTTAATTGAATCAAAATCATTTTGTCTATAAAAAACAAACTTTCCTTTCAATTTTAGATTTCTATTAATGATTACTTTTCCTTCTGGAAAAGTTTTAGGCAAATCTTCAATTATTACATTCCATTTTTGATTACTTTTCAAAAATTTATTGAGTTTTTCTTCATAACCATCTCTCTTTAAGGAAAGTCCAACAACTGCATAATTTTTATCCATACTACTATCAGCTATCATTTTAATCTTGTTATGAGGCTTATAGGAATTAAGTACAAGACTATAAATTTGGTTTTCTGTGGTTTGGCAGAAAGACTCAAATTGGATGAATAAAATAAATATTTGAAATAGAATTTTCATAAAAAATTATTTTTTCTCCAAAAAGTCCAAAATACCAGTCCCAACAATCGCCCCAAACCCACCTTGAATATCCACAACATTGTCATAACCCCTTGATTTCAAGATACTTGAAGCTACCATTGAACGATAGCCTCCTGCACAATGAATATAGTTTGTATCTTCTTTATCAAACTCATCCATCAATTCAGAAATCTGAGCTAAGGGAATATTCTCCGCTTCCTTGATATGTCCAGCTTCAAATTCGGTGGTTTTTCTTACGTCTTTTATCGTTAAATGATTGTCTTTACGGTAAAAATCCGCAAACTCATCCGCCGTAATTGACTCAACTTCATCAACCTCTTTTCCTGCCGTTTTCCAAGCCTCAAAATCGCCTTTTAAATAACCCAAAACGTTGTCATAACCCACTCTGGCAAGGCGTTTTATGACTTCTTCCTCACGTCCTTCATCCGCCACAATCAAGATTTCTTGCTGAATATCTCGCACAAGTGTACCTACCCAAGGAGCAAAATCACCATCAATTCCTATAAAAATAGAACGTGGAATGAAGCCCATCCGAAACATTTCTGGCTTGCGAGTGTCAATAATTAAAGTATCAATGGTATTGGCTAAATCCTCAAATTCATTGGGGTTCAGCGGTGTCAATCCACGTTCCATCACAACCGTAACATCCTGACTACCAGTCTTATTGAGTTGTACATTCTTTGGAAAATAGAATGGCGGTGGCGTTAAACCTTCCGTTACGGCTTCGATAAATTGCTCCTTCGTTTGGGGTTTCAAAGCATAATTGACCGCCTTCTGATTCCCCAAAGTATCAGACCTTTCCTTCGACATATTTTTGCCACAAGCCGAACCTGCCCCGTGTGCAGGATAAACAATAATATCATCCGCTAAAGGCATGATTTTATTTTGAAGCGAATCGTACAAATGCCCCGCCAAATCTTCCATCGTTAGCGAACCATTTTGTGCTAAATCTGGGCGACCAACATCCCCAATAAAAAGCGTATCTCCCGAAAAAAGATTAGTTGCTTTTCCGTTTTCATCAAACAACAAAAAGCAACTTGATTCCATCGTATGTCCAGGCGTATGCAAGACTTTTATCGTAACATTTCCTAACGTAAACACCTGATTATCAGTGGCTATTGTTGCCTCAAACTTCGGATTTGCATTTGGTCCGTAGATAATTGGAGCATTCGTTTTGTGAGATAATTCCAAATGTCCAGACACAAAATCAGCGTGAAAATGGGTCTCGAAAATGTACTTTATCGTAGCATTATTCCGCTTGGCTTTTTCGATGTATGAATTCACCTCACGCAGTGGGTCAATGATGGCAACTTCCCCCGCCGACTCAATGTAATATGCCCCCTGAGCCAAACAGCCCGTATATATTTGTTCTACTTTCATATTTTGTAAACAGGTTTATAACCTGTTAAATAGTTTAAAAAAATAGGACTATGCGTCTCAGTTAGAAACCTGTTCTACTTTCTTTGAAAAGTACAAAAAGTAAAATTTTGTACCGTCTTAAATGGTGTCTCGTGGTTTTCATTTATACATCTTATTTTTTCAAAATTTTCCTTAAATTTATCCGTCATGGATTCTTCTGAATATTGCTTAATTTCTAAACCGCTACATTTGGTTGGACCTTGTTCCGAGAACGTTCCAACGCTCAAAAAACCTTCATTTTTGATGTTCGTTTTGGCAATAGAAAGATAGGTCTCAATCTGCCCATTTTCTACTAAAAAATGAAATGCTGCACGGTCATGCCAAACATCAAATTGTTTCGTATCATCCTGATATTCAGTTATATCCGAAACAATCCATTCAATTTTATGGGCATATTCACCTAATCTTTCTTTGGCTTTTTCAAGAGCTTTTTCTGAAATATCTAAGACCGTAATATGTTCAAAACCATCTTTTAATAAATAATCTACCAAATAACTATCTCCCCCACCAACATCAATAATTTGAGCAGTTTTGGGTAAATTCAAAGAGCGAATAAACGCCAAAGAAGTAGTTGGGACTTCCTGAAACCAGCTTACCTCAGAAGGGTTTTTTGTGGTAAAAACATTCTCCCAATGCGATTTTTTGTTAGATTCCATTCTTAGAAAAGTTAAAAAATAGTTCGCTACCTTGTCGAGGTTTTACTGAATTATAGCAAGGTTCTAAAAGGTTAATTTTAAAATCATTTGAAAATAATGTTGAATACCCTTCTTTACTTCCTCCAAAGGGTGGATTTTTTGGAAATTCTACACTAAAAAGCAAGCCCACTAATTTTCCATTTTCTACCAATAATTCACTCATTTTTTGAACGTAATTTGTCCGTAAATTAGGATTTAAGGCACAGAAAAATGTTTGTTCCAAAATTAAATTATATTTACCTTCATGCGTAAAAAAATTAGCACAAATAATGTTAATATTTTGATATTCAGATAGATACACTTTCATTTTTTCAACTGCCAAAGGAGCAAAATCAATAAATGTTACGTCTTGAAAACCTTGTTTTAATAAATATTCAGCCTCATATCCAGAGCCGCAACCTGGAATTAAAATACGAAGATTTTTATCCGTTAATTGGTCAATGTATGCTCTTAAAGGAGGAGAAATAGTTTTCAAATCCCAACCTGTTTCTGCCGTTTCATAACGGTTATTCCAGTAATCTTTTGAGAGAAATTCAGTCATTTTTTTTGCTGTTGGCTATTGGCGATTAGCTTTTGATATTTTTGGTTGAAAAAATTATATGCCCTATTTTTAGATAGCTAAAAGCCAATTGCCAAAAGCTATCAGCCAACCGCTACTTCAAAATCAATTCTTTAATCAAAATCCAAGTCCCCATCACCAACGTAAACCACCCGAAGGCAGGTTTTAGTTGTTGGTTATCCAAACGTTTTGAAAGGGTTGTACCAATCAATACTCCAACAAGAGCCAAGCCAATAAACGTTCCCAAAAAAGTCCAATTAATGTTATGTTTTCCTAAGTCGCCCGTGAAACCGATGAGTGAGTTTATGGCAATAATCATCAACGAAGTTCCAACGGCTAATTTCATCGGCAGTTTGACGAAATTGGTCAAAACTGGAATGATTAAAAATCCACCTCCCACACCCACAAACCCTGTCAATGTGCCTACGACTAAGCCTTCAAAGAAAATAAGACTATAATTTACTCGCTTTATGGCTTCTGAAATTGAGTCTATTTCCTTTTTTTTTCGAATCATAGAACGTGAAGCCAAAACCATTAACATTGCAAAGGTGAGCATAATTAAGGTATTCTTCGATAAAACAAAATCCCCGAATCGTGCAATTTCATTAGGAATCAAAGGCATAAAAAACTTACGAGTAGCAAAGACCATCAAAAACGATGGAAACGAAAAAAACAAGGCTGTTTTGGGACTCGCCAATCCTTTTCTGAGATAATTAACCGATGCCACCGCCGAACTCGTACCCACAATCAGGAGGGAATAAGCCGTTGCTAATCCAGGTTCAATCTGGAAAATATAGACCAAAACGGGAACGGTCAAAATAGACCCGCCGCCGCCTAATAAACTGAGTAACAGCCCAATACAAATCGCTAAGATGTAGCCTATTAAATCCATAGATTAATATTGATATATGATAATGTTTTCATATTATATGATAAAAAACTAGTAATTACAATCGCAATGCTCGATACATTCAATCAATTTCATTACTTCACGTTCTTTCAATGAATAAAAAACGTTCAATCCATCTTTTTCAGAACGTAAAATGCCTTTCAATTTCATATTAATCAAGTGGTGAGAGAGGAGCGATTGTTCACATTCCAGAACCTCACAAATTTCATTGACCGAAAGTTTTTCATTTTGAGAAAGTAAATCTACAATCGCCAGACGAGTGGGATGAGCCACGGTTTTTAGAATAAAAGCCGCTTTTTCGAGTTTCTCTTTATTGATTTGGTAGGCTACGGTTGCCATTTTGTACTTGAATTTGATTTGGTTTGCAAATATATGAATGTATTTTCATATATTGATATAAAAATTTAATTTTTTATCCAGAATTTGGTAATGTTCACCTTGTAAATAAACGCTGGTCAAATGAAAACTCTTGTTGATTGATTATTTTAACCTCTTTAAACAAAGAATGTTGGGGATTTATCAAAAAATTATACTCAATATCAATAATTGCCGAAGGAACTTTCATGGCTAAAAATTCCTTTTTTTCAACAAATTCGTCCGTTAATTTTCTGAGACTTTCAAAAGCATCTTGGTCATGCGAATCAATAGGAAAATCATCCGTAGAATATTCTTGAAACGAATCTGGAATTTCAATCGTGATGGCTTGAAAGGTAGGCAAAAAAGTAGGATTACTAATGTGGACGATGTTTTCTAAAACAGATAATGACAGATTTTCACTGGTGTAAAGCATCGAAACGCCTATTCTATTCCAACGTCCTCCGTATAATTTTGCACCCATTCCTGATAAATCCGTAGCGTATTTTCTGGGGGTTAGTCTATAAACTTTCATTAATAAATTATTGATAGTCAGTGGTTTAGATCTAAATAAATACCCCGTGTTCGATTCTGCCAAGTTCATCATGAATAATTTGAAATCCACGATGCGTATCTAAAATATCAATGGGTCGTTGTTTTTTGAATAGAGCATGATTCGATTTCATCCAACCATTAAATCGTTCAATTGTACCAAAAACTTCTTCTCCATGTTGATATAAATTCGCTAATTCAATTGTTTTTTCAGAAGCAATTTTACTTAATTTTGTATCGTCGGTGTAGCGTTGTAACGTCCTTTCAGAAAGGTCTAAAACACTGGCTAACTCCTTCTCTGTGAAGTTAATACGACTGCCTAATTGAAATAAAAGTGCTTTTGAAATACCCTCACGAGACAACTGAATAACCTGCCAATCTTTCCCTTGACCAAGCATCAAAAATATATCTTCTTGTTTTGGATTTATCTTTTTCATTTTCTTTGTAATTTGTCGTAAATATATTGACAAATGTCGTAATAACAAAATTGTTTCAAGTTTTCTTTCATCTTTGCAACATTTAGAAATGGTTGTGTGTCATTAGGTTGATACTGTAGCTCGAAGCGACCGTCGCTCGGTGGCACTTCGAGAAGCCGAGTCCAGTTATTTGTCCATTCTCGAAGTGCCACCGAGCGACGGTCGCTTCGAGCTACAGTATCAACCTAATGACACACAACCATTTCTAAATGTTGCAAAGATGAAAGAAAA
>JAYUOX010000278.1:0-3804 GCA_043760595.1 Cytophagales bacterium | reverse complement strand
GGCAAAATTCTCTCTAAACCCTTGATGATGAGGCATTCCCAAATAAGAAGTACCACTAAACCAAAGATATTCTTGATGGTTTGTGGTAAAAATTCTACTTGGAAGTTGATTGGTTATGTAGTTCATAAAAGCCCCCTAACCCCCGATGGGGGAATTACTGGAAATAATTACTGTAAATACTCAAAAGTAAACCAATAAATTTAATCGTTATATATGAGTTTTTGACTAACATCGAATATCGTAAAACGAACATCGAATTATTCAAAATCTATGTAAAGCCGTTAGCGGAAATGTCCATTCGGGCGTGTTGAGTTGATTGCCTAATTCTTCTAATCTATACCACGCTCCACCTCTTGGATTCTTGACGATGTGAATGTCTTGGGCGGGCATATAACTCTGAGCCAAAAGAAAGGCTTTGTCCTTCGTTTTCGGGTTTTCAGCCACATCCATGATAATCATTGCGTGTCCATAAGACTTTGGATTTGAGACGATAAAGACATCGCCCACTTGCAAATCATTGAGGTTTTTGACCGTCTTCATTTCCTTTTCTAAGGTGAAAGTATTGGCATAATTAAAAACCATATCGCAATATTTTCTAAATCCTTCACGACTATTATCCACGGATTTCGATTTTGTAAAACCTTGATTATTAATACGGTAGCCATTTTTATATTTGTCGTAAGTCATTACTACGCCACCAAAAGTTTTATACGAAATATCTGAAAACTGTTTTCTCGAATATAAATATTCACTCCGCAAACGCATTACGGCATCAGCACATTGTTGGAGGTCTTTCGATCCTCGGTCAATGTCTAAAACCGCTACTTGTTGCGAATTCGTTTTCTCTTGACCATTATAAAGATAGACTTTCGCTTTGTCTTCTTTCAAAGCAAAAGTCCGCAAATAAGCCCCAAAAGAATCCTTCGTAACTGTTGTTCTTTGATAACCAATCGGAACGTTAAAACGAGTTTCAACGGTTTTGCCTTGTGGGTTAATTTGTTGATTGTTAGGGGTTTGATATGCTAATAGTGAAAGGAGAATAATTAAGTAGTACATTTTGCTATTATTTTTGAATGTTCTTTTTGTCTGAATTTGGATTTGTCGGATTAATGGATTCATTGGATTTACATCGAAATATTATCCAAAAAATCCTCTAATCTGACGAATCCAAATTCAGACGGGGTCGCCCAGACCGAAACTTAATCCTAATCATTTAAAATACCATTACCACATCATGAGAAAAACATTAATTCTCCTCTTTATTTCTTTCGGTTTATTTGCTCAAAAACCTTACGAGCAAATCTTATCCGATTTAAAAAAACACCCTCAACAAGACACCATAAAGGCTGAGTTATTAATAGACGCTTGTGTTTCAGCTACTTTTATGGCAGATACGCAAGTTTTGAAAATGGCTACCGATGCCAATCAAATTTCTAATAAACTCAATTATAAAGTAGGAATTATTCGCTCATTAAATTGTCTTGGAAATTATTATTTTAACCGAGCATTCAACGATAAGGCAATTGGGTACTATCTGAAAGCCTTAGCTCTGGCAGAAAAGAGTAAGGATTCTCGTAATATAGTTATTGGTAAAAGCAATTTAGCTAACGTTTTTGCCCATAATAGTAACCATAAAAAAGCCATAGAATTATTGACCGAGGCTGACAAAATACTTATATCAAAAGGAGATACGCTAAACCAAAATCGTGCTGCAATACTTACTAATTTGGGATTTTCTTATTCTGAATCAAATCTTCATCAAAAAGCAATTTTCATATATAATACCGTTTTAGAAATATGCACTAAAAACAAAATTGGCTTCGGTCTTGCCCTTACTTTCGATAACTTAGGAAAAGAGTATTTTGCCTTAAAAGAGTATCAGAAAGCACTAAAATATTTTGAGAATGCGAAAGTAGAAATTGAGAGAAACCATGTTGATTTTGTAAGAGGAAAAAACTTGAAAAATTTGGGAATGTGTTATTCAATCTTAGGAAATCAGACTAAAAGTTTGGCATATTTTAAGCAAGCAAAAGAAATTGCACAAAAAAATCAAGATAATGAAGGGCTTATCGAAGCCCAATTTAAACTACAAGAAAACTATTTTAAAATAAAAGATTACATAAATGCTTATCAGAATTTAAGTACTTATGTTACTTTAAAAGATAGCCTTTTTAGCATTGAAAAAAACAAAACTATTCAAGAATTAAGCACCAAATACGAAACAGAAAAGAAAGAAGCTCAAATCAAAGATTTATCCCAACAAAAACAAATCTCAAAACTCGAATCAACTCGTAAAACAACATTGATTTACAGCATTTTAGGCGGGATTTTAGCCCTTTCAGCTATTGCCTATTTCTCATTTACAAGGTTCAGAACCAAAAAGGAAAATGAGTTACTTTCTAATCAATTACAAGAAGCGGAACGCCGTATTGAGATTGAACAAAAAGCTACCGAAAGCGAACTAAAAGCCTTAAAATCACAAATGAACCCGCATTTTATGTTCAATGCCCTCAACGGAATTCAAGAGCAATTTATGTATGGCGACAAAACCGTAGCCAACGAACAGATGGGCAATTTTACGTATTTGACAAGGCAAATTTTAACGGTTTCGGGTAAGAAAAAAATCAATCTTTCCACCGAAATAGAAATCCTGACGAAATATTTAGAATTAGAAAAAATGCGTTTTGCCGAAGGATTCGAGTATGAAGTAAATTTGAGCGAAAACATTGATGAAGACTATCACCAAATTCCCCCAATGTTGATTCAGCCGTTCGTGGAAAATAGCATCAAGCACGGTTTACTCCATAAGCAAGGCGATAAAAAAGTTAGTATTTTCTTTGATTTAGACGAAAAAGAAGAGAACCTGATTTGCGTAGTAGAAGACAACGGCGTAGGCAGAGAAAAATCAGCCGAAATCAAAAGTAAGCAAATCCAACAACACCAATCCTTCTCAACCTCCGCCACCGAAGAACGGCTGAGATTATTAGGTAACAACCTCAACGGCAAGGACTTAGTGGTTTATGAAGACCTAAAAAATGACCGACAAGAAGTGGTTGGGACAAGGGTTTTGATTACGATTGCTTTATGAGTACCAAGTCTCAGGTATTAAGTATTAAGAAAATCACCCCAAACTTTCCTCTTAATACTTTGGACTTAATACATTTCATAAATCCAGAACTACATTTCATCCCATCACAAGCCCTTTTCATGGGATAGCCAAGCATGGCATAAAATTAGAAACTAATTTTGAAGAGAAATTTAAACACAAAAATCTTATCAAAATGAAAAAAATAACCATTGCCCTTTGCTTGTTGAGTCTCATAACTGTTTCAGTATCAGCCAATCACGAAATCAAAACAGCGTTTGTCAAGAAAACTGTTGGAGCTAAAATTAAAATCAAAATCAAGAATGATACTGATGATTCCTTCACGGTGTATAATGCAGGAAGTGGAGGTTCGTATAGTCTTTATAAGAACGTTACGACAACTATTTCGATGGACGAAGGCGATAAATTATACGCTTATCAAGGCGGCAAAAAGGGAGCATTGCTTTTGACTGCCTCTGCGGATATGGATGGTAAAGTTCAAATGTTGAGTAAGTTATAGTCTTTTTGATATTTCGTCCTTTTACTGGTTGACATTCTGAAAATCATTCCGTACCTTTGCATTCCCAAACAAAAATCATTACGTGGCTGGGCAGTCTTTGTTAAGTAATTCCTTAATAATCAGACCTTTAAGGCTACCGCTGGTAATTTTTTCGGAAAATAAATCAAAATTTTCAACAGTAAAAAAACAAAAAATGAAC
>JAYUOX010000277.1:0-11063 GCA_043760595.1 Cytophagales bacterium | reverse complement strand
TTCTCGAAGTGCCACCGAGCGTCGGTCGCTTCGAGCTACAGTATTTTAATCCAACGATACCATCTGTTTCCCACCTTTCAAAGACAACGTTTTCCCGTTCCAAACAAAGCGTCCTTTGATGTCGTCGGGCAAGGAAACTTCTCCTTCTATTCCAGATTTCCCTTTACGCTTTACGCTCACGCTTATTTCTCCTTTTGGATGAGGCATTTTTCCTTCGGCATCGTCCAAAATACCTAATGAAGGCTGTACAAGCACTTCTTCAAAGCCTGGGGCATCGGGCATAATCCCACAGATGGTTGCTAAAAAGTCATAATTTGGCGATGCCGACCACGCATGACAGTCGGAACGAGTGGGTTCTGGTTGTTCTGTAAAAGTGGTTAATCCCATGTTTATCATCTCTCGCCACGGTTGCAATGTTGAATGATAACGTTCTCCCATTCCTACTTTTTTGAGGGCTTGGGTAAGGTAAAATTTGAAGTAAAATGTGGTCTGAATCAAGGAGTTATCGGTCAAAATTTTCTCCATAATTGCCTTCTCATTGGTTTTGGGGACACTATTGGAAAGCAATGCAAAAATATTAGCGTGCTGGCTAAAAACCTGCTTGTCGGGTGTATCAGAAACTGCTCCTTTGGCGGTATCGTAGCATAATTCATACGTCGATTTTGAGATTAAATCTGCTAAAGTTTTATAGTAAACTGCCTTATCTTTTTGTCCATAAGTCTCAAAAATCGCAACCGCCTGACGAAGTGTGTAAGCATACTGAAACGAAATAATAGCCGAATTACCATTAGTTGCACCATCTGGGACACCTCCGATATTTGCCTTATTATCCCATTGCCAAGGTTTTGCCCAATCCACAAACTGCCACCAACTGAGTGGTCCTAACATATTCTTCTTTGGGTCGAGTTTTCTTTCGTACCAAGCCAAAACTTTTTCGATATTAGGCAATAGCGATTGTACAAATTTATCGTCTTTACGGTGCATCCAATAATCGTAAGTCATTGATACCCAGAACAATGAAAACGTTGGGATGATTTGCGTAATGTTTGAAGGATAACGACTTTGGGTCAATCCTTCGGAAATAATAGAATTATCAAAATCCATCAAAGCCTTACGCATGAGACGATCATCGCCCGAAACATACAGCGAAATAAGCGACTGAATCCGAGTGTCGCCCGTGTATTGGAGTTGCTCATAATAAGGACAATCGAAATAATTTTCACCCGCACAAAGTCGAGCCGTTTGCCAACCCACCTTCCAAATATCAGTCATTGACTTATCATCTTTACTCGAAAAAGAGGCTTTTTCGAGTAAAGGATAACCCGTTTTTAGACCGTAAAATGAGTTGATTGTCAGTGGTTCGGTTTTCGTCTCAATTTCTAACTCAATATATCGGAACGTTCTGAACCACAGGGGTTTAAATGTTCTTTTAACTTCTCCATCAGGTCTAAAAATATCTGTATTTCCCATAATTTTACGACCAGATATTTCATTACGATTACCTTTTTGCCTTTTATCATTCATCAATGCCTCCGCATAAGTAAATTGAATGGATGAGCCTTTTCCTCCGCTCACCGTCATTTCTGGATAGGCTACGGTTTCAAAAGTTTGGTCGAGGAGAATCGTTGTTTTAGTATTGGCAGGAATCGTGAAAATACCCGTTCCCTTGAGCCATTTATCGTTCACAATTTCATCCGCAATATTAGAAAAACGTCTAATTTCTTTCAAAGGCTGATAAATTTCTTCCATTTGCGGAATTGTCCGAGGCACTAAATGCCACTCCGCCCCCGAGCCTGTACCACTCGGATTCCCCGTTTCAAGGGTTTGGGGAATCGTCCAATTTTTATCATCAAATTCTGATTTTTCCCAACCAAAAGGATATTTTGAAGCATCCACATCTTCCCCACAACCCACCACAATATACGTCCAAAGTTTTGAACCATCCACAGGAAGGGCTTTATAGGCATTGTTTTGAATAACTTTCCAAGAATTATTGGTATTGATAATCTCTTCGGCTGTTGAATTTCCTTGTAAAATAAATCCCGTTTTATTACTCATTTGAGCAAGGGGCATATCTTTTCCAAAATTCCAGACAACAGCGGCAATGGTATTTTTACCTTCTTGGAGATACTGGGCAATATCATAAGTTTCAAAATTCCAGTGCATCAAATCACCACGAGCGGGACCAATCCCAATGAAGTTACCGTTTACAAAAATTCGGTAACGATTATCCCCTGATACATTGATAATGAAGGAGTTAGGCTTTTGGGAAAGGTCAAAGTTCTTTCGAAAATGATAGACTCCAAAATCTTTTAAGCTGACATTTTGAGGAGCAATCCAAGTAGCCCTCCAACGAAAATTCACAATGGCATCAGAGGGTTTTTGGGCAAATTTTTTGGGAGTAAATTGTAATAAAACGAAGAGGATAAATAAAGACTTTTTCATAAATATTTGAGATTAGGACAAATCAATATTCGAAAATAGGGTTTATTTTTGATTCTTTTGTTAAAACCATTCAAAATACAAACGCAGGCTGGATTCTGAATCCAGCCTGCGTTGTTACGTTAAAATTTAGAAACCCTATTCTATAACATAATCCCCAACTTCACCCCTTGCTCAATCGCCCGTTTGGCATCCAAATCTCCCGCTTCCAAAGCTCCACCGATAAGATGAATGTTTGAATGCTTTTCTTTTAAATTGGTAAATAGTTGATTATTAGACACTTGCCCTGCACAAATCACTACGTTATCAACTTCCAAAACGTGAGGTTGTCCTTTGATTAAGACGTGTAGTCCATCATCATCAATTTTTTCATAGCTCACTTCGCCAATCATTTTTACGTTTTTCATGCGTAAAGCTGTTCTATGAATCCAGCCCGTGGTTTTGCCTAAATCTTCCCCGTGTTTTTTGGCAGAACGTTGTAATAAATAAACTTCTCTTGGCGAGGTCATTCCTGTATTTTCCATCAAAGCACCACCAGTTTTATATTCCATATCCACACCCCATTCTTTCATAAAGTGCTGAATGTCAGTGCTTCCAGAATGCGTTAAATATTCTGAAACATCAAAACCAATACCTCCTGCACCCACCACTGCCACCTTTTTGCCAACTGGTTTTTTGTTCAATATTACCTCGGTATAGGTCATAACTTTGGGGTGATTGATGCCTTCAATATCCAAACTACGACCTGTTACGCCCGTAGCCACCACGATTTCATCAAAATCATTAGCTTGATTTTCATCAAAACGAGTGTTCAAATGAACCTTGACTTGATTGATTTCCATTTGGCGATTATAATACCGCAAAGTCTCCGAAAACTCTTCCTTGCCTGGAATTTCTTTGGCAATATTAAACTGCCCTCCCAAGGTTGATTGAGCCTCAAAAAGATGAACTTCGTGTCCACGTTGTCCGAGGGTAACGGCACACGACAATCCCGCTGGTCCAGCTCCCACCACGGCGATTTTCTTTTTGCTTTGAGTAGGTAAAATATTGATTTCCAGTTCATTACAAGCCCGTGGATTGACTAAACAAGAAGCCGTTTTACGGTCAAAAATATGGTCGAGACAGGCTTGATTACAAGCGATACAGGTGTTTATTTCATCGGCACGACCTTCCATTGCTTTCTTGGGAAACTCTGGATCAGCTAAAAACGGACGAGCCATCGAAACCATGTTGGCATGACCGTCTGACAAGATTTTTTCCGCAACTTCGGGCGTATTAATTCGGTTTGTGGTAATTAATGGAATTGATAATTTACCCATCAAACGTTGCGTTACCCAAGTGAATCCTCCTCTGGGTACCATCGTTGCAATGGTCGGAACTCGGGCTTCGTGCCACCCAATACCTGTATTGATGATGGTTGCCCCCGCCTTTTCAATCTCCAAAGCCAATTGTTCAACCTCTTCCCAAGTAGAACCTTCTTCTACTAAGTCCAACATGGAAAGTCGGTAAATAATGATGAAATTTTTGCCGACTGTTTCTCTACATTTCTTAACAATTTCAATCGGAAATTTTATTCGATTTTCATAAGAACCACCCCATTCATCAGTTCTTTTATTGGTTTTTTTGGCAATAAACTGATTGATTAAATATCCTTCCGAACCCATGATTTCTACGCCATCATAACCCGCTTCCTGAGCTTTTTTGGCACAATTGGCAAAATCCTTGATAGTACTTTTAATGCCCCCACTCGATAATTCCCAAGGTTTAAAGGGAGCAATGGGAGCTTTCAGAGCCGATGGGGCAACAGCCAAAGGGTGGTAGGCATAACGTCCAGAGTGGAGGATTTGCATACAGATTTTGCCACCTTCGGCATGAACGGCATCGGTGATTATTTTATGCTCACGAGCCTCAGAATTTGTAGAAAGTTTACTGCCAAAAGGTAATGCACACCCCGCCCGATTGGGTGAAACCCCACCCGTAACGATGAGTCCTACGCCACCTTTGGCACGTTCGGCAAAGTAAGCGGCTTGTTTATGAAAGCCATTTTTGCTTTCTTCTAAACCCGTGTGCATTGAACCCATCAGGATTCGGTTTTTTAAGGTAGTAAAGCCTAAATCAAGGGGTTGAAATAAAAGTGGATATTGCATTATAAAAAAATTTTGTTGATTGAGAATATTCCATAAAGATATTGCTAAAAGTCTAATTGTGTTGATGTTCATTTACATTTTTTTAAAATTGAGTAGAAAAAAAAAGTACGTGACTTTTTGAATATAATACAATTAAAACCATAAATATTTATAAAAGTGATAGCTATTGATTTTCAAAAATATGAAGAATTTTATTCAGATGATTTTGTGAATGACTACTATTTCACAGAATGGATAAAGCAACCCGATAACCTAAACTTGTCTAATTTTTGGGAAACATTCGTAGAACACTACCCTGAAAAAGAATTTGAAGTCTCAATGGCACGTCATCAACTATTAAATGTAGAAAATCAATTGTCTCATTCAGAACAAAATGAACTTTGGCATCAAATAAACTTAACTATTTCTAATTCTTAAACAAAACCCACAGTTTTCAATTAAATAAATCAAATAAATTATGAGTATGAAATCTTTACTAAAATCTGGAAAAACCGTTGGTTGGGTATTTTGCCTGATGTTTACGGCATTTTCGTTTACTGGTTTCGGACAACAATCCGTTACTGGAAAAATTACTTCTTCGGAAGATGGTCAGGGAATCCCTGGCGTGAGTGTAGCTGTAAAAGGCACTAACAGGGGTACAACATCAGATGCCAATGGAAGTTACAAAATTGTAGCCGATACAAAAGCTAAATTAACTTTCTCGGCAATTGGTTTCATATCTCAGGAAGTTGAAGTTGGTGCAAAATCTACGATTGACCTTAAAATGGTTTCTGATATTCAATCATTGAATGAAGTGGTGGTGGTTGGATATGGTACTCAGAAAAAGAGCCAATTAACGGGTGCAATTTCTTCGGTAACAGCCAAACAAATTACTGAAATGCCCATCACCAACCTCGGACAAGCCATTCAAGGTCGTATTGCGGGAGTGGATGTGGCTCAGTCGGGAAGCAAGCCTGGTTCAACGCCAAACATTTTGATTCGTGGTCGTCGTTCATTTAATGCAGGAAATGCTCCTTTATACGTGGTTGATGGAATCCCGATGACGGGTGATAGAAACGAATTGGCTAATAATCGTCCGTTTGATTTTGCTTCGGGTGGCTATGAAGACATTAACCCAAATGATGTAGCTTCGTTGGAAGTTTTAAAGGATGCGTCTGCGGCGGCAATCTACGGTGCAAGAGGGGCGAATGGTGTAATTTTGATTACTACTAAAAGAGGAAATACCAAAGGGAAAACTACGATTACGTATGATAATTTCTTTGGAACAAGTAAAGTTTTGGATAAAATCAATCTTTTTAATGGTACAGAATTTGCCGAATTTGTGCGTGAAGCCTTTCGTGCTACGGGCGGTTACAAAGATGCAAGTGGAAATGCTGTCCCAACGGGTGTTGCTGATAATTTTGCCGATTCAAAAGTTGCCGTTTTGGGTGGTGATCCTGCCGTTGCTGATGGAATTGCCAACAATAGAAATACCGATTGGCAATCTTTAATCTTGAAAAGTGGATTTACTCAAAATCACACGTTGGGCGTTCAAGGTGGAAATGAAAAAACGCAATTTTATGTTTCGGGTGGTTATTTTGTGGATAAAGGTATTTCGGAGGGATTGGATTTTTCTCGTTATTCTTTCAGAGCAAATATTGACCATCAGTTTAATAAAACATTTAAACTTGGGGTTTCGTCATACATAATGAACAGTGTCAGAAACGGTGCCAGTTTAAACCCTTACGGTTTTTCTTTACAACAAAATCCCTTAGCAAATCCTTATAATGCGGATGGTAGTATCAAATTTGCTCCAACTAACGATGCTCTACTAACAAATCCATTATCTGAAATTGTACCTGGGGCTCAGGTGGATGAAATTAAAAAGTACCGTATTTTTAATAGTATCAATGTCGAAGCCCGAATCATGGAAGGATTGACTTATAAGGTCAATTTTGGACCTGATTTTACGGTTGCACGTAATGGGCGTTTTGTGGGTGCTTTTACAAACCTCAATAAAACGGGAAGTAATTTTGCCTCAGTCAATAATCAATTTGGGTTTAACTGGACACTTGAAAATATTATTAATTACAACAAAACTTTCAAAGGCGGTCATAGTATCAACTTCACGGCATTACAGTCTATTCAAAAAGAAAATTTTGAGTACAACAGTATTTCAAACTCTGGAATCCCCGTCGAATCGCAACAATTTTATAGCTTGGGAACAACCAGTGGGACTAATATCGTACCCAATAGTAGCTTGATTCAGTGGACGATTAACTCGTACATGGGACGTATCAACTACGACTACAAAGATAAATATTTGGTAACCGCTACATTGCGTAGAGACGGTTCGAGTAAATTTGGGGAGAACGTAAAATACGGTAATTTCCCAGGAGTAGCCTTGGCTTGGAATATCAGTAATGAAACATTTATGAAAGAAATTTCAGCGATTGACCAATTAAAATTGAGAGCCAGTATCGGAACGGTTGGAAACCAAGGTGTTGTGCCTTATCAAACTCAAGGACAGCTAAGACGTACTGCCTACGCATTCGGGACAACTCCTGCATTTGGGTATCGTCCAGGTACTATTGGAAATCCTGATTTGAAATGGGAAACTTCCACTTCTAAAAATATTGGTTTAGATTTCTCTTTATGGAGAGGCAAAGTTTCAGGTTCGTTAGAATTATACCAAACCAATACAACCGACCTACTTTTATCTGACTTTTTACCGCCTTCAATCGGCTTTGAGGCAGTAACTCGTAACGTTGGAGAGACCCAAAACTCAGGTATTGAATTAGGAATAACCACCGTAAACATTGACAAAGGGGGCTTTAAATGGTCTTCGGATATTGTTTTCACCAAGAATACTGAAAAAATTATTTCTTTGTATAACGGAGCTAAAGATGATATTGGCAATAAATGGTTTATTGGTCAGCCCCTTTCTGCCATTTTTGATTATAAAAAATTAGGCATTTGGCAAACCAACGAAGCCGATGCTGCCAAAGCATTAGGTAGTACCGTTGGACAAATAAAAATTCAGGATAACAATGGTCGTGATGCTTCGGGTAATCTGACAGGAATACCAGACGGAAAAATCACGCAGGACGACAGAGTAATTTTAGGGTCAGATATTCCAAACTGGACGGGAAGTATCACTAACCGATTCAGTTACAAAGGTTTTGACGTGAATTTTATTTTTTATGCTCGTCAGGGACAAACCATCATCAGTGGATTTCACCAAAATTTGAATCAATTAGCGGGTCGTTATCAACAAATGAAAGTAGATTATTGGACTCCTAATAACCCAACGAATGAATTTCCACAACCAAAATCTAATCAAGAATTTCCTGTAAATAACGGAGCAATTATCAATTTTGATGGTTCGTTTGTGAAACTTCGTAATATCAACTTTGGATATGCGGTGCCACAAAAGATTGCAAAATCAATCGGTTTGGAGTCATTGAGAGTATTTACCAGTATTCAACAACCCTTTATTTGGTCATCGTATCGCTCAAGATACAATGGTGTTGATCCAGAGACAGCGGGAAATACAGTAGATAGAAACGTTACTCCTGCAACTACGATAACGACATTTGGAATAAATGCACGATTTTAATTCGCAGGGTTGGGGATTAGTGAAGTACCTCACTGATTATCAATTACTCATATAAAGTGGTTCAACTACGATTTGTATGGA
The DNA here is from genome assembly GCA_043760595.1 of Cytophagales bacterium. Lineage (GTDB taxonomy): Bacteria > Bacteroidota > Bacteroidia > Cytophagales > Spirosomataceae > Arcicella. The sequence goes on along the minus strand of JAYUOX010000277.1, from coordinate 2,795 downwards.
ATTGAATGTATAACAGGTTTATCGGACTCCATGAACAGGTTAAAAACCTGTTCTACTCTAAATCCCGTGTAAATCGTAGTTGAATCTATAAAGTTTAAACAAAATTTTTATTTGTACGAAAATCAACAGAATAGACTTCAAAATGAATTTGCGAAAATCCTTTGTTTATCTTTCTGATATAAAAAATAAGAAAATGAAAAGAATATATTTTAATTTCAAAAAATCCATAACCTTGATGAGTTTTGCAGTCTTCATGCTCATTAGTCAATCTTGTTCAGATTTGCTGAAGGAAGAAATTGTATCGGGTATTGGCAATGATTATATCAATACGCCCGCTGGATTTAATGCCGCCATAAATTCCGCTTATGCCTCATTGAGAGGATATTACGGAACCCAGATGGGTTTGACCGTAACCGAATACGGAACTGATTTATACGCCACAGGAGCCGACGGTGGGTATAAAGGATTCCATTTTTATGATGCTCAATTAAACTCACAGGTTGATTGGTTGAAACTAATCTGGGATGAATTATACAGAGGCATTAATACTTGTAATGCTGTTATTGAAAGAGCCCCCAAAGCTACTGGATTAACAGATGCTTTGAAAAACCAAAGAGTTGCTGAAATGAAATTTTTGAGAGGACACTATTATTTCTTATTATTCCAACAATTTGGTGGCGTAGATTTGAGATTAACCGAAACATTGATTCCCACAAAAACTACAAAAAGAGCAACAGATGCAGAAATGTATGCTGCCATACTTGCAGACCTTGAAAGTGCTTTGCCAAATTTGGAAAATAAAGCAAAATCATCCGATTATGGTCGTGCAACCAAAGCGGCGGCAGAACATTTATTGGCACGAGTTTATTTAGCAAAAGCCAACTCATCGGTAAAAGCTGGTGATGATTATTCAAAAGCAGCAACTTACGCTCAGAATGTCATTTCAAATTATGGCTTCAAATTATTGCCCGATTTTGCGAGTGTATTTGCCCAAGGTGCTGGTGAAATAAATGATGAAGTAATTTTTGCGGTTCAATATACAACCGACCCAGCGACAAATTTAGCCCCAGACCCATTGAATAACGCCCAACCAAGTGGAGACGGAAATACGCAGGGAAACAATTTGCACTTATTTTTTGGAATGCAATACGATACTCAGGCGGGTATGACAAGAGATATTTTCTATGACCGTCCATTCAAGCGTTTACGTCCAACAAAATATTGTATAGAAACTATTTTTGGAGAACGGGTGAATGATTCACGTTATAAAAAATCATTTAGAGACACGTGGTTGAGCAATTTGCCAGGAACTTATAACACTGCGTTTGATGCTTCAAAGGCAAAAGTTACGTTCAAAACTGGGGACACTGCCATTTATATGCCAGGTTTTGAAATGCCTTTGGCTGACAGAGCAAAAAGATCATACCAAGTATTAGTACCAAGTGCGTACAACGAGATATTATTCCCAACCTTAACAAAATTCATGGACCCACTTCGTCCAGACAGAACCTATGCCCCTGGTAGTCGTGATTTCTTGGCTTTCCGTTTGGCTGATACATATTTGATGTTAGCGGAGGCTCAGTTATTTTTGGGTAAAATTCCAGAAGCAACTGCGGCAATTAATGTGGTTCGTACTCGTGCGGCATTCCCAGGCAAAGCTGCAATGATGCAAATTACTCCCGCTCAAATGACAATGGATTTCTTAATGGATGAACGTGGACGTGAATTGGCAGGTGAGCAAATCCGCTGGATGGATTTGAAACGTTGGGGTAAGTTGGTAGAAAGAGTAAAGTTAGCCAATCCACAAGCGGCAGGAAACGTAAAAGAAATTCATAATCTTCGTCCAATTCCACAAGCTCAAATTGATAGAACGGATGGTGGTGCGGCTTCGTTTCCTCAGAATCCTGGATACTAATTTAGAGAATAGATAGCAGAGAATAGATTTTAGAGAAAACCAAAAGGGTACTATAGAGATTTTCTATAGTACCCTTTTGGTTTTCTCTATTTTTTGAGTTTCTAAAACTTTTTACTTAGAATTTATACTCTAAAATCTATCCTCTATTCTCTAACTTAGTCTGTCTTTAAAACTCTCATACCCAAAAGTCTTCACCAAATCGAAAGTATCATCCTCTCTCCAAATGCCAATTGACGGCAAATTAACGCCATTGAAAGTCGTGGTCTTTACCATCGTGTAATGAATCATATCATCAAAAACGATTGAATCTCCAATTTCTAAGGGTTTATCAAATGAATAATCTCCGTAAAAATCCCCTGCCAAACAAGTCATTCCGCCAAAACGATAGGTTGGTTTTCCTTCGACTGGTTCGTGATATGCTCCTAAGATTACGGGTTTGTAGGGCATTTCTAAGGTGTCGGGTAAATGAGCCGCAAAACTCATATCCAAGATTGCCACGTTAATTCCCTGAGAATCAACAATATCCATGACGGTTGAGGTCAAATAACCCGTTCGCCAACCCACCGCCGAACCTGGTTCCATGATTATTTTTAGGTTTGGGAAACGTAATTTCAAGCCTTTCAAAACTCCAATTAAATGTTCAACGTCATAACCAGCTTTTGTAATTAAATGTCCTCCTCCCAAATTTAACCATTTGGCTTGTTTCAATAATCCCCCAAAGCGTTCTTCGATGGCTTGTAAAGTTCTTTCCAACGTAAAAGAATCATTCTCACATAAAGTATGGGAATGTAAACCTTCAATGCCTTCGGGTAAATTATCTTCTAATTGATTGCGAGTGATACCCAAACGTGAACCCGCAATACAAGGATTATACATATCT
>JAYUOX010000276.1:0-3822 GCA_043760595.1 Cytophagales bacterium | reverse complement strand
ACTCGTCGATCTTGGGCGAGTGAACTCCATCCCAAAAGTAAAAACGACAACAGAAATAATAGACTTTTCTGTTTGTGGTAAAATTTTGTTCTCATGTTGAAATTAATTAAAATGTTAAAGATTGTAAAGATTAAAAATGAAGCTATAAAAAAACCATTAATAACAAGAATGTTAATGATTATCAGTTTGTTAAGATAATTTCTTAATCAATTTATAGTCAAGAATATTAATATTATTAGTGGTTATTTGTAAAAAGGGACATTACTTCTATACCAAATCCATCAACGTTTTCTGTTCTAAAACAACCAAATTGGCATCTCGCCATTGTTCCATTACGTTGCGAAGGGTGCAAGTTTCTTCATTGGCACAATCATCGCATTTTCCGTAAAAATGTAGCGATACGCACAGTGTTGGGGCAATTGGTCCATCCACGATGCGGATAATTTTTGCAAATGTTACTTGGTCTGGTGGAATTCTTAAATAATACCCGCCTCCCTTTCCTTTCTGACTTTGCAAGATTCCGTGATTACGCAATTCAAGAAGAATGGCTTCCAAAAATTTCTTGGGAATATTCTCGGTTTCAGCAATATTTGAAATTAATAATGGTCCTTTTTCATACTCACGAGCCAATACTTTTAGGGCTTTCAGAGCATATTTTGCTTTCTTAGAAATCATGTTTTATTGAGTTGTACGCCTTTGAATTTATCATTTGTTTAAACTCTACACGGCTTATAGACAAAATTACACTTTTTTCTGAAAACTCATTAATTCTATACAGTTTTGATAATGAATATGTTTTGACTATTTTTCAAGATAAATTAAAATATATTCTCTAAATATTACAAAATATGTCCACAGATTTTGATTTTATCGTTGTTGGAGCGGGTTATGCGGGATTAACCGCCACTCGTCAGTTGTTGAAAGCGGGTAAAACCGTAAAGCTACTCGAAGCCCGTGAGCGAGTGGGCGGACGTGTACATACCCAACAATTTGAAGGTTTTTATTTGGATATGGGAGGCACTTGGGTAGGTCCAACGCAAGACAAAATCTATGGATTAATTCGTGAATTCGGCATCTCAACTTTCCCCACTTATGATAAAGGAAAAAGCACGTTGGTGATGAACGGAAAGACTAAAAATTATAAGGGATTAATTCCTCCTTTGCCCATTCCATCATTGTTAAGTTTGGATGGGGCAATCAAGAAAATGACGAAATTGTCCAAAACTGTAAACCTACAAAGTCCGTGGGAAACGCCCGATGCCATGAAATGGGATTCAATGACTTTACAGACTTGGATGGATAAACAAATGTCATTCGATACGGCAAAAAATTTGTTCAAAATAGCCTCTGAGGCGATTTGGGCTACACATCCTAATGAAATTTCCATGCTACACGCCATGTTTTATACCAAATCTTGTACGGATTTTGATACCTTAATGAATGTAAAAAATGGAGCTCAGGAGGAAAGGATTTTAGGTGGGGCAATGTCCGTAGCTTTGAAAATGGCAGAAAGTTTCTTAGTAAACACCATTCAATTTAATGCCCCCGTGAAGGCAATTGTGCAAGACGGGGACAGCGTGGAAGTTATCGGAAAAAATTTTAATTATTCCTGTAAAAAAGTAATTGTTGCCCTCCCTCCTACTTTGGCTGGACGGATTGATTATCAGCCACTTTTACCCGCCAATCGTGATCAACTCACGCAACGAATTCCGATGGGAACAGTCTGGAAATGTTATGCCGTTTATGACCGACCATTTTGGCGAGACAAAGGGTTAAACGGTTTGGCAGCCTCGGGCGACGGCTACGTTTCTTTAACGTTTGACAATTCTCCAAAGGATGGTTCAAAGGGAATTATGATGGGATTTGTGTTGGCAAATCAAGCAAAAGAGTTTTCTTTATTATCAGAAATTGAAAGAAAAAAGGCTGTTTTGAGTCAATTTGAAGGGTTTTACGGAAAAGAAGCAAGTTCACCAATTTTTTATATTGATAAATCGTGGGCGGAGGAAGAATTCACTCGTGGATGTTATGCGGGCGTGATGCCAACGGGTGCATGGACAAGTTTGGGCAAACACCTGCGTGAACCCATCGGCAATATTCACTGGGCAGGCACGGAGACTTCGGACGTTTGGAATGGGTATATTGACGGTGCGGTGCGGTCTGGGGAGAGGGCGGCTATGGAGGTTTTGGGAGGTTAGTTACTGGTTATTAGTTATTGGGGAAAACTTATAAAATGGCGTTTTCCCCAATAACTAATAACCTATAACCAGTAACCAATTTACCGACTTCCCACCAATACCTCCGTTCCTTCAATATTTATGACCTTCGTTTCATTTCCTATTTTCACCCTAAAATTCTCAAAATCTAAGGGTTCAATTGAATCATAAATATCTGAAACGGGTGTTTGGGTTTTGTCAAATTGATTATCAATCAGAGCATATTTTCCATTTTTGAAACGTACTAAACTTATTCCTTTTCTCAAAGCAAGAGCATCATTAACGTCTTTCAATTCTTCTGATTCTTTTCCTAAAATATCAATAAATGACCAGTTACTTTTCTTTACCAACGCCTTGCCATCATTAAAATTTTCAGCATGAGAATATTGGCATTGTACAATTTCTTCTCCGCAGATATTGACAAACCCAAAACCTGTTTTTTCATTTTTTACCTTTGAAAATCCCTGTTTATATTTTTCAATTGTAACGTATTTTTCAGCATTTTCCAGTGGTTGAGTCATAATGTATCTTCCTTCCGAATCCTTCACACGGATAAAAGCACCATCGTGTTTATCCACCAAACAAGTAGCACTATTTACCAAAGAAAAGCGTCCACGAAGGTCGGTTAATTGTTCTAACTGAAAAACATTCCTAACGGCATCGTATTCTAAAATATTGATTTTTTTCTTTAATTGTGCCGACATTCCATTCACGTATTCCTTGTAATTAATCAGTTCTGGATTAGCAAAAAAATGCTTAAAATGGCTCAGGAGAGAGTCACGGTTGTAAAATGGCGTTGGTTTTGCCAAAGTAGCCATCATGATTTTTTGCGTTTTTTCAACATTGAAAAACTTGCGAACTTGACTTTTACGAACACTCAAAGAATCTTTTTCCGAAGCAAAAGATGTAAAATTGAAGGCGAATAGTAAACAGACTACTGCCAAACGAGAAGTAAATAATTTCATGGGTATTGTAAGGATTGATTAGGCACTCAATGTGTAACACTGAATTAAAATAGCTAACAACTTCTCATGAGCGGGTTAAAATCTTGGCGTTGAAGATTTTACAGAAAATTTGTTGGCATAAATCTACGAAAAATTATAATCAGATTACTGTTTTTTATATATACGTAGAAACTTGTGAATAAGTATGAGTAAAACACAACGTTTATTTTCTAAAAACTCAAAGGGTCAAGATTTTTGAAGTGTCCGTTCAGTTTTATACGCTCTTTTGTTTTTTCAACTTCGTGTAAAATTGGAATTATTCGCTCTAAATGTTGAATTAAAAAACCTTGTCGCTCGGCTTCGGTTGGCATTTTCAAAAGATTATATTCTTGTTCTTGCGACAACCCAATTTTATGCGCAATCTGGAAAGAGTAAGGTTGTGGTTTTTGTGGGTCAAAGGTATTTTCTTCTTGTAAATAATCATAAAGGGATGCCACTCTTTGCGTCAATCCAATCATAACGGTCGGACTGATTTCTGGTTCGGGTAATAATTCTACTACGCCACCTGCATACAATTTCATCTCCACAGGATTCTGAAAATCTAAGATTCTGAATACTCTTATGCCTTGTGTACGAACATCCATGCGACCGTCTTCGTATTTTTT
>JAYUOX010000275.1:0-11098 GCA_043760595.1 Cytophagales bacterium | reverse complement strand
CTAAGTCGTGTAAATACGGTGTTTTGTCAATATACAAGAAATTTTCTTCTCGTAATTTATCAAAACTTTGTATGCCTATGGGGTATTTTTGGGGCATTTTATTTGGAATTAATTTTGGAAATATTATTGTTGAGAACCACTGATAGCAGAATGAAAGACTTCGCCTAATTCATTGATAACAATTGGTGAAGGTATTAATCCAAGTCCTGTACTTTTCAAAGGCACACTCCATTTTAAGATACCGTTGACAGCATCAATTGCAAAAACATTTTCAGTAGATACAACGTAAATAGTTTTGTCAAAGTAAGTTGGTGATGAAAACGAATAATCCTTAGATTGAAATTCCCATTTTTTAGCACCATTCAAAACATCAAAGGCATATAAGTTTCCTCCATTACTTAAAAATACTACGTCATTTGTTGAAATTTGAGCAGTTAACCAGCCATTTGAATTAGATAATAAATTGCTCCATTTTAGTTTTGACGTATTCAAATCAACAGCATACAATTTCTGATAATCACTCGTAAAAATTGTGTTATTATTTGTATGTAAAGCAGACAATCTAAAATTATTATTTAACTGTAAAATTGACTCTGTTTCTTTTGTCTTGTAATTGTAAGACATTAATTTGCCTTGTACTGCATAGTATATTTTTTCATTCAATATTAGTGGAGATGAGTCAGGAGGACCAACTCCTTTAACTCCTAAAACAGATTGAGTAGTAGCAATTCTACTCTTCTTTTGACCATTATTTATATCATGGATTTGTAAACCATCCTCATTTAAAAAATAAAGAAAATTATTATCAATCAATGGTGAAGATGTAATTACTTTATTTGTAGAAACCTCCCAAACATTTTTACCATCAACTATATTCAAGCAGAAAATTTTACCAGTTCGCCCACTACAAAAGTGCACCTTTCCTTTATGCACAATTGGAGATGAAATAATCCCATCAATGTCATCCGCAGTGTAAATCCACTTTTGTTTTCCACTATCCAAATCCAATGCAATTAATTTAAACTTTGGTGATATTGAATTATTTGTAGTTGTACCAATGAATACTGTTTTATCTTGACAAGTAGGAGAAGAGACAATGAATATTTCTCCAACAACATTATATTCCCATTTCTTCTTTCCAGTTTTTGCATCAAGGGCTAAACAAAGTCCGTCACCTCCACTTATGAAAACGGTACTTGTTGGTTTTCCAGTTTCTACTTTTACATCATAAACTTTCGTGCTTCCATCCTCTGCCTTAACAGTATATTTAACAGGTTGTGTAAAATCTTGAATTGTTCCACTTGCTGGATTAACATCAGCTTTCTCTGAAATAATAATTGAGGGCGTTAGTTTAGAAATATCTGTTCCAATTGGAAGTGTTGCTGTAATTATGGATTTTACTGAATCAATTATTGCAACAATTTTTACAAAATTTATTTCAAAAGTAAATGAAATTATATCTTTTTTCGATGATTTTGGAACAGCCACAATTTTTACTTCATAAGATTTTGTACTTCCATCTTCCGCTGTAATAGTATATTTTAAAGGTTGTGTAAAGTCTTGTAAAATTCCAGAAGTAGGGCTAATAGTTGCTTTTTCGGAAACAATAATTGTAGGAGTCTGTCTTGCTAAATCTGAGCCAACGGGTAAAGTTGCCGTGATTTTGTTAGTTACAGAATCTATTTTAGCTACTATCTTGGGATTAAGGTTATCAAATGAAAATGAAATAATATCTTTCTTTGAAGATTTAAGAATTGCATCTGGAACTTTTGGAGAACAAGATATTACTAAATATAAAAGGGCAAATTGTAAAATGTTTTTCATGATAGAAATAAATTAAGATTAAAATAAAAGTGTAAATCACCCAACCAAACTCCCCACCAAAGCCTGTTCAAAATCCGTAATTAAATCCTCCACGGCTTCTAAACCAACGGCTATTCTTACTAAACCATCCGTAATACCTACTTCGGCTTTTTGGTCGGCTGAAAGTTTTGAGTGCGTTGTGGATGCAGGGTGCGTGATGATGGTTCTGGTATCGCCCAAATTGGGTGAAATGGAAGCAATTTTCAAGTATTTCGACATTTCGTTTACTACTTCAAAACCACCTTTTACATCAATCGTCAAAATGGCACCACCCATTTTCATTTGCTTTTTAGCTAAATTATATTGTGGATGTGAAGGTAAAAATGGATATTTTACTTCGTTCAAAGCGGGATGATTCTCTAAGGCAATCGCTAATTTTGCGGCATTATCAGAATGCTTTTCCATGCGTAAGTGTAACGTTTCCAGACTCTTAGACAATACCCACGCATTAAATGGCGACATTGAAGGACCCGTATGACGTGCAAAAAAACGAATTTCTTTTATCAAATCTGCCCGTCCGCATATCACGCCCCCAAGCACACGCCCTTGTCCGTCAATGTATTTTGTAGCAGAGTGAATTACCAAGTCCGCACCCCAATCGGCAGGGGTTTGAATTACGGGCGTAGCAAAGCAATTATCAATCGCCAAAATCAAATTATGCTTGGCTTTTAACTGACAAATTGCCTCAATATCAATGATTTCCAAACCTGGATTGGAAGGACTTTCACAGAATAAAAATTTGGTATTGGGTTGAATTGCGGCTTCCCATTGGTTCAAATCAATGCCATCTACGAAGGTACAAGTGATACCCCATTTTGGCAGAATTTTGGTCAAAATCTGAATGCACGAGCCAAAAAGGGCTTTTGAAGCCACCACATGGTCGCCCGATTGAAGCAAACCGCCCATTGCCGCAAAATTAGCAGCCATACCCGTAGCGAACGCAATTCCGTCTTCGGTGTTTTCAAGCATACACATTTTATCCACAAATTCGTCCACGTTCGGATTCATGTAGCGTGAATAAATATTGCCCGCTTGTTCCTCCGCAAAAATAGCACGACCTTGTTCGGCATCTTCAAAAGTGAAACTTGATGTAAGATATAACGGTACAGAATGTTCACGATTATGTGATTGTTCCGCTTGAATTCTGATGGCTTTGGTTTGTTTTTTCACTGGGATATTTTTTATGATAATAACTGACATTACGCAAGTCCGAAGGGCTTAAATGTGAATAACCGTAGGTGCAACCTACGGAAAAAAGGTTAATTGTGTCAAAACCCTGAAAGGGTTAAATAGCGTATTCTGAGATATTTAACCCTTTCAGGGTTTCGTACTTTCAATTTCATTTCCGTAGGTTTCATCTACGGTTATTCATATTTAAGCCCTTCGGGCTTATTTGACACTGATTAATTATATAAAGTTACGCCCAAATCTTAAAAATGAGGTCAATAATACTCCATAAAATAACGATTGAGCCTCAATATCTTGGAAAATGGTCATAACCTGATAATTTTGCTCACAAAACAAATAACGTTAATTCAAAATTTTGCCTAAATTACCATGTTCCTTCATTACTCATAATCAACAATTTATGAAAAAATTACTACTAATTACCCTCTTTTTAATTCAATTCAAAACCTTTTCACAAGACAAAAAACGCCTTTATCTTGGTAATGATACCCATACCGATTGGATGTATAATGGCGATTATGACAAATGGAAGCAGTATATTTTTGATATGACTGATTTTTATTTGGGTCTGGGCGAAGGTACCATCAATGAAAAACCAGAAGCTCGCAGTAAATGGAATTATGATTCGTCCATTTGGCTTTATATGTTGGAAAAACACAAATCTCCCGAATATTTCAATCGAGTTTTGGCTCAACTAAAAAACAATCAGGCGAGTGTGCCTTACAATTTTATTTTGCCCGCTTACGGAGCCACACCCGCCGAGGCAGTCATCCGTGGGATGTATTACAGTGGGTATTTGGAGCGTAAATATGGATTAGAAATCGACATTGCCGTTGCCCAAGAAAACGCCACAATTCCCTTGGGATTGTCGTCTCTGTGGGCGGGTTCGGGCGTGAAATATAGCTGGAAAGGGGTCTGTAATTGTGCGACCTATACCAATTTGAAAAAAGAAAAACGCAACCACGAAATCTACTATTATACGGGCTTGGACGATAATAAAGTATTGATGAAATGGTACTCGAATAATGGTTGGAATGCAGAGTTAGGCGGTTACGCCGAAATCCTCGAACCGACCATTGCCGTGATTCAAATGGACACACTTTGCGACTCGAAACGCTATCCATACCGCATTGCAGGGGCTTTTGGAAAAGGTTGGGACAATATTGTGAACTATTCCTACGACCTTCAATGGGGCATCGGACACCGCACTCGCCCAGGTACGCAAGTGATTTTATCCAACCAAATGGACTTCTTCCAAGACTTTGAAAAGACCTACGGTTCGCAACTCCCGAAGGAGACTTTGGCGTATGGGAATGAGTGGGATATTCTCAGTACTTCGCTTTCGGAAGTGGCGGCGGGCGTGAAGCGTTCCATCGAAAAACTACGAACGGCGGAGGCACTGGCTTCGGTGGTTGTTACCCAAGAACCCGATGCGTTTAAGCCCTTGGAAGAACTCAAACAACGTGCTTATTTTGCCTTATCAACGTACTGGATTCATAGCTGGACAGCCGACGGTCCCATCAAACGCCACGAAGTAGCTACATGGGCAAGAGGCGAGCAAAAAGCCTTACAGCGTTACGTGGACACCCTTTTTCAGGTAGCTTCCAAGAATTTATCAAACAAAATTGTCAAAACGGGTGACCTCGAACAGTTCTACGTTTTCAATGCCATGAATTGGGAACGGGCTGATTATGTGAATTTACCTTACGATGGCGACCCCAAAATTTATGTCTTGAATGCTGAAAACAAAATTATTCCACACCAATTTTATGCAGAAAATGGAAAGAAATATCTGCAAATTTTGGCTAAAAATATTCCTTCGGTTGGTTATAAGAAATTCTCAATTATCTCTACAAAAAATAAGTCAAATTTCTATCCAGAGATTCAAAATATTGATGAGATGGCAGTTTTGAAAAAGCTACAAAATGGTGTTTTCGAGAATAAATTTTACAAACTAAAAATTACTAAATCGGGAGTGATTACCAGTCTTTTTGATAAGAATTTGAAGCATGAATTTGTCAAAAATATTGAAGGCAAATATCTGAATGATTTGGGCGGAGAAGGTGAAAATGGAGTTGCCCTTACCTTTGAAAATCAAGGTACGGTTTCGAGTACCATCTTGTGCAAATCTGACGTGGGCATGAAACACGAAACTCGGATTACGCTTTTTAATGATATTCCGAGAATAGAAATTCAGAATAAAATCTTCCAAAATTTTGGCGACCCAAAGTTCTTTTCGCATTCATTTAATATTGATAATCCAGAGATTTGGCACGAAGAAGTTGGGGCAGTTATCAAAGCAAAATACGCTTCCGAAGGTGGACATTATGCGGACAAATTAGGACGTTATGATTATCAAACTCTAAATCACTTTGTGGATGTAAGTAATGAAAAATTGGGCATAACTATCTCAAATTCAGATGCTTATTTTATGAAAATTGGTAATAGTACGCCCGAAAAATTAGATTCAAAATCTTCACAAATCAATATCCTAATTGGTGGGCAAGTGGACAAAGAAAAGAATCTGGGAATCCCCATGCAAAATGGTGATAGTCTTTTTGTACAAAGTTACGCCCTCCAAACTCACGCTGGAAAATTTGACCAAACCAATGCCATGAAGGTGGCGTTGGAACATCAAACTCCTTTGGTTGCGGAGACAATTATGGGCGGACAAGACTTCCCGACAAATCAGTTTTCTTTAATACAAACCGAAGACCGAAACGCCATTTTGTGGACGTTGAAACCTTCGGAGGAAAGCACCTCAAGTAAAGGAATTGTAGCCCGTTTTTGGAATTTTGGCAGTGATATCGAACTGAATATCAATATGTTAAGTCCCTTGCAAAAAGTTGAAGAAGTTACCCACGTCGAGACTCGTATAGGTGATGTACCCAATGTGGGACTTACTTTCAAATCAAAATTTAGGAAAAATCAGATAAAGAGTTTTTTGATTGGATTGTGAGGGTTGTAATTTTCTACCCCTTCCTAACTCTCGCCAAATACGAAAACAATCCAATCCCCGACACCAACACCAACATACACAAAGCGAACTGAATTATTGATGGTTTTATAACAATCATTGCTCCAAAAAACTGAATTATTAATATGTAATAAAGCAAAGTAGTAATCCCTTTTCGAGGCATTTTACTAATCACAAAAGCCCCTAATGGAGCGAAAACAGCCACGAAAGGTACACAAGCCAACCAAATTTCAAAGGCTTCGGGTTGAAAATCTTTTGTTAATTGGGTATGAATAAAAAGCCCCAAAATCGTTTCAATCGTCATGATAATTACGGACGACGGCGTGGCTACTTTTTCACTGACTTTGTAATAAATCGTCATCAAACAGAAAGTGAAAATATTGATTCCCGTTCCAAAAATAGACGAAATTATCCCGCCCACTAATCCGAAAAGTATCAAACGTCCCTTGTCTGAATTGGCAAAATTTTGAATATTCTCAAAGACTTCTCGTTGCGGTTTACGATTTTGCATCCACAAAGCAATCCCAAAACTGAGATAAAGTGATACAAAAAATAGCTTGGCTTGTACGGGAGAGATATGCGGAACAACGTAATAAGTACCTAAGAATAAGCCCATTACACCTCCGATGGTTACGAAAATAATATAATTCCAATCAACTTTTAACCGCATTCCAATAATCAATAAACTGGCGGAAGTCATGCCTATACTTTGAATGGCGAAGGCAAAATTGCGGGCAATGGCGGGTTCAATTTTGAGAATTAACGTAAAGACTGGATAAGCAACGGCAGCACTGCCTTCGGGACTTGCCCCTGCGATGAACGAACCAAAAATCATTGTCAGAACTGTTGCCCATTGACGGGTGAAAATTATAAAACCATCGTGGTTAAACATATACCAAAACCAAGAAACCATTACCACCGTCAGAAAAAAGAGATATATCCAAGGAATTCTTGTTTGTGGGTTATTATTGGATTGCATAAAGTTTTTGTGTTAATTTGCTTTCGGGAGAAATGTTATATAGGTATCAGTAAAAAAATCCTTAGGTTTACGTGTTCACCCCCACCCAACTCTCCCCTCGAAGGGAGAGCTTTCAAGTTCGATAAGCCCTCCCTTCGAGGGGAGGGTTGGGTGGGGGTGAACACGTAAATCAACTCACAGTTATCACAAATTTAGTTATAAAATAAGTTGTGCGATGAAAAATTTTGACGAAGTATTACAGAAATTAGTCGATGAACAGGATTTTCTGAAAGGAGTTCAAGGAAGAATTGTGGATAATTATGATATTCTGATTCAAAATCAGCAACAAAATGCAGATAATCACGAAATGGTGATTCAGAATCAATCAACCATTATTCGCAATCAGGAAATCATCGTCAATAATCAGATGAATATTGTTCGGAATCAAAAGCAAATTGCTCAAAATCAGGTTACGCTTGATGTTATTCAACAAACGCAAACACACCTTTTGAACCTTGTTAATAAACTTTCAGGAATTTCTGAAACAATTGAAGATACCCAAAATTTTGTGGCAAATATTAGAAAAATAAGTGAAGAGAATCGTAAAGGATATCCTTTGAATGAGTCCACGGCTTTGTAGATAGGGGTTAGGTTTTATTGTTAAGGAGAATGTCTTCCGATATCCATAGCGAGGGGTTTAAACCCCTCGCTATGGATATCGGAAGATATTCTGCTTTCAAAGATTACTCTCTTGAAGCACAGTATATGGTTTCGTAAATAAATCGGCATAAAATTTGCAAACAATAAGGAATAAAATATTTATTTCCGAAGTTTTATGAAACGATTTCTTTTGCCACTAATCATACTTTTTTCAATTCAAATAAAAGCCCAAGACCTTAATCTTCAAGGATTTACGCCCAATTATTATCAAACAGGTAATTTTTTTAAAGGTTTTGGTTACAACCTCAATATTTCTTCGATTTCATCTTTGACTGAAAAAGTAGGTAATAAGGAGTTCCCAGGCGGGCAAGCCCACTTTGTCGCCCAAGCATTACTCATCCAAAAATTCAATAAACATCTTACGGCAGGTTTGGGCTATGGCTACGGTAGTCATAATATTTTTGGTTTGAAAGAAACTGAAAATCGTTATCTTGGACAAGTAGGGTATTTACACAATATCAAAAGAGTAGTTCTCAATCATCGAGTAAGATTTGAGTATCGAATGCCGACTAATCTCAAAACAAATATTACAGATGATGCTTCTATTTTGAGGTATCAGACCTACATCACACTTCCATTTTACAATCCCAAAGAAACAAAAAAGGGTTTTTATATTTCAGCATCCAACGAAGCCTTTTGGTATTTGGAAGGAGCAAATAATGGACCTGTGAGTTCAAAAAACGGCACTTTTGGCGAAACGGGTTGTTCGGAAGACTGGGTGCATTTGGCAGGAGGCTACAATATGGGCAAGGCACGAGTAGAATTGGGATATTGTTATCAGGCTTTGGTTCGTAATCCAAAATTAGAAATTCGTAATCTCAATTTGTTGCAACTTAATGTTTACGTCAATTTGAATTGGGATGACTTACAGAGTTGGTGGTACTTATAGGTTTTTAGGTATGAGGTGTTTTTAGGTATGAGATATGAGGTCGTAGGTATGAGGTATGAAAAAAGGGAACTTGATTTGTCAAATTCCCTTTTTTATTTCACAAGAAAATTAAAAATTCCACATAAGATTTCACGGCTTCAACCTCATACCTACGACCTCATACCTAAAAACGCCTCATACCTACGACCTCATAACTCATACCTAAAACTCATACCTTAAATCTCTCCCCCAACAACCGAATCTGAATCTGCAAGGACGTAATTTCCGATTTTTTGCTTTCCGTTAATTGCTTCACCAACTGCAACTGAATTTGTAAGCCCTCCACTTGTTGGTGCAACAATTTATTTTGAAAAACTAACTGATTATAGGGAACGCTCAAATCATTTTTATCCTTCTCGTTTTGCTCAGTGTTTCTATTTTGGGGTAAATTTTGTATCTCCTCCAAGCTCATTTCCGAAAAATCAATATTTTGCAAATCGTCTAAGCTAATTCCAAAATATTGGCAAATATTCTCACACACATCCAAAGAAGGGAAAGTATGTCCGTTTTCGTAGTCAGAAATGGCACTTTTACTGATTCCAAGGGTTTTCCCTAAAATTTCTAAGGTCAATTTATTTTTTTTTCTTAGGATTCTAAGGTTGGCACTAAACTTGTTTTCCATTAATTTGGAATTTATTTTTATTATTCCATAAAGTTGGAATTATTTAATTTATTTATTTTCTTTGTAGTGCAATTTAATTATTTTTCCTGAAAAATGGAAAAATGAAAACTCATTGCTTATTTATGAACCTGTTTAAACTTTTCGTTTTGGATGAAAATTGAGTTTATTTTTAATCTGGTAGAACGAAATTTGCGAAGAATAGCACAGCTATTTTGAGTAAATTTTGGTCTATCAGGTTGAAAATAAGACTATTTGCAACGAAAGGAATAAGTTTAAACAGGTTCAATGTTAAAATAATCAATTTTTTAAAGGTATGCTTAAAAATTTTACAAAACTTAGCCTTACAGCTTTCCTGACTTTTTCCGTTTTTTTTGCCAACGCTCAAATGATGAATGACGGCATTTTTATGGCAAAAGGCAACCTCTGCGGAGGTGTAACATACATGACCGATTCTTGGAGTGTGTATTGGGAAGGTACGCTGTATCGTGAAAATAAAAACATGGGAACGCTCACAACGAAGTCGGCTGTGTTGTCGGGAAATTATGGTATTTCTGACAAATTAAATCTCATGTTCACGCTTCCATATATTACTACAAAAGCCTCAGAGGGTACTTCACAAGGCATGAGTGGCATCCAAGACTTTACGATGTCAGTCAAATATCGTGCTTTGCAACTAAAAAACTTATCAGTTATTGGCTCAGTTGGAGGTTCAATTCCAACCAATAATTATGTGGCTGATTATATGCCATTTGCCATAGGAAATCAAGCTAAAACACTTTTTGGAAGAGGAATTTTGTACTACACATTACCCAATGAATTAGCTTTTACTTTGCATGGAACTTATATCGCACAATCCAAAGTCAAAATTGATGCAAAAATGCACTATTCAGACGGAAAGGCATATTTTGTTAATGATGTAATTATGCCAGATGTTTCAACTATGGGGATGAAATTTGGGCATTATTCTTACGAATGGCAGTTAGAAGCTACTTACGACCAGCAAATGTCTTTTGGAACTGACGATATGAGACGTAATCTTGGACCTGTAATTTGTAATAGATTTGACTTCACCAAGATTGGTTTCATTGCTTCCTATCGCATTCCACAATTAAAAGATTTACAGGTAATGATTACGGGTAGTCAAGTTCTCGCTGGGCGTAATGTAGGGAAATCTTCTACATTGTCGATTGGTTTGGCAAAAATAATCGGGTTCAGCAAAGGTAAAAAAAGTGATGCCACAAATCGTTTGATTTGTCGCCCAGGTGATATGAATCATGGGGGAATGGAAATGAAGAAAGAGGAGCATAAGTAATAATGGAACGCAGATGACGCAGATTTACGCAGAAACAAAATCCTTGTTTTAATCTACTATTCAAAAAACTTTATTTTGTCTGAATCAGGATTTAAGGATTTTAAGATTTCCTTGATTTTCATCCTAAAAATCCTCAAATCTTGTAAATCCTGATTCAGATAAATTATTGTTTTTTTAAACACTACTTTGCAAAACACAATTTCAAAAATGAAAACAACAATTACAAAAAACATAAAATCAACATTCTCAGCACTTTTAATAATTGCAGGAATGACAGCCTGTGATAAAACTTTGGAAAAAGATGGAACGGAACTCGAACCACTAAATCCGACGAAAATTGATGAAGCCGCAGGAACTTGGAAAACCTACACAGGCACAACCATTGCAGATTATGCGACTGTCGTAACTACCCCAGAAGCCGTTACGTCTGCCAATTATCTAAAAGAAATTGAGGAGGTAAAAAGTGAAGCAGGTAAAATTGATGATGCCCGAAGATCTGCCATTAATTATTGGAACGGTGGTGGCGTTTT
>JAYUOX010000274.1:0-11109 GCA_043760595.1 Cytophagales bacterium | reverse complement strand
CTTTTACAATCAACTTATAGGCTTTTTCGAGGTTCTTTTTAAAATCTTTTTCCGAAAAAATCGGATTATCTTGAATGATTTTCAAGAGTTTTTCAGACATCGGTTCAATCCCCGAAAAATCAATAGACTCAAAAATATTCTCTTCAATTTCAGCTGAAAAATTGGGACTATCCTCAAATAATTCCTTAAATTCATTCACCCGAACCCCCGATTTTTTACCAACTGAATACCGTTTGCTCACCTCACCCAAAACATCAAAACCGTGTAATTGAAAAACCAAAAAGGGATTTTTATCAATTTCATTCGCAATCACATAAATCACCGCCGCTAAATGCTTGCAAGGCACCGCATAGTCTGGACAAGAGCAATCCATCGGAAAATCTCGCCATGATTTTGGAAAAAGGGGAATGTTGTTTTTATCGGAAAATTTTGCCAAATCTTCGGGTAATTCACGGTTAAGCAACTTGGCAAGTAAGGTAGGATTATGCAGAATTTCCTCCAATAATTTCTGTTTTTGGGCATCAGAAAACACCGAAACGCTGACTTTAACCTTATACGGACGAGGCGAAGACCCTTGAACTTTGGCAGAAATAGCATTCGTTTCAATCTCAATGTCTTTTACCAACCCTTTATTAGCATACGTTCTCCCCCGTGGCAAGCGATTGCTATTATCAATTTTTGAAAGTGAATTAAGCCATTGCTGCCCCCACCAAGTTTTCCCGTAAAGCGTTGCCATTTTATTTAATTGATTATGAATGAGTTATATTACAAAGGATGTTCTTACAATTTTTATTCCGCTTACTTTGTTGAAATGTTATTGGATTTCATTCATTTTGATAATTAATGGCAAGTTAGGAATTGAGGAATTGATAAATTTTTGTTGTAGAGAGACTAAGGCTCTAAGTTTTAAAGGGGGTAGTTCACTTCTTCCTACGCACAGGTTCACCCAAAATATACCCGTAAGGCTTTAAATTAGGCACTGCATCAAAAATTACTTTCAAAATGGCAATACTTGGTAATGACAACGCCATGCCCGCAATCCCCCAAAGGGCTGAACCTAACAGGAGGGCAACGATGGCAACCAAACCGTTGATACTAACTTTTGAACCTACAATATAGGGCGTGATAAAATTACCTTCCAAAAATTGTACGAACACAAATACGCTCGCCACCCCTACCGCATACATGGGTGAATCTTTGGTGATGAGGGCAATGATGATGGGTAAAATTGAGCCAATCAAGATGCCGATAAAAGGAATTACTAAGAGAAATGCTGCTAAAAATCCAAAGAAAACGGCATAATCAATGCCCAAAATTAATAAACCGACGGTATTTAGACTACCCACAATGAGCGTAACTGTTACTAAACCAGTGAGATAGCTATGGATTACCTCATAAATTTTGGTCAAAACTTCATCTACTTTCTTTTGACTGACTTGATGAAATAGTTTGTGAAAAAATGTTCTGAAAAAATCTCGATAGTACAGAAAAAAGAACATGTAAATTGGAATTAGGGACATATCGCCCAGAACGTTACCCGTCGTAGAAAGGGCATTAGTAAAAAATGAACCGCCCGTGCTCAATCCTGAGCCTAACATTCCCGTTCCGTATTTTTTAAGATTAGCAATTTGGGTCTTTTTCCCAACATCAAAACTCTCTTGTACCCACCGCTGGATTTGGTTGAACCAAAGCGTAAATTTTTGCTCTAACTGGGGCAACATATTCCCGAAATCGGCAATTTGAGTAGAGGCTAAATAAATGATTACAACGGCAATGACAATAAAGAGAAGTAACGTAAGAATTGTTGCCCAAATTCTACTTAATCGTCTCTTTTCGAGCCAGTTAGCTAATGGTAAAATTGCCATTGAAAAAATAATAGCTATGAAAAAAGGCACGAGAATATCTTGTAAAACCCTCAACCAATACACCAATATCGTAACGGATATAAGGGAGAAAGTAAATTTTACGATGAAGGGAAATTGATAGTTTTTCATAATTATTTTTCTCAATACTGTAGCTCGAAGCGACCAACGCTTGGTGGCACTTCGAGAAATGGAGTCCGATTCTCGAGGTGTCACCAAGTGTTGGTCGCTTCGAGCTACAGTAGTTACTTCCAACGACCCAATGGGTACGAAATTGTACCATTTATTGTTACTAATGAAACCGTTTGCGAAGCCAAGTCTCCCACTAAAAATAAATCCGTATTTACCTGATAACCAAGGGGTTTTGATTGATTTTGGGCTTTTGAAATTAGATTTTGAGGAACTTTTACGCTGGCATTCAAACACGGGCAAGGCTTCTCTTTTTTGTATTTATTTAACTCAATCAACAACTCTTTGGTGTCGCCCGCTTTGGCTTCTTTTCCCCAACCAATCATCTTGTTCATCCAAGTATTATATTGTGGACGATAAGGTTCAAATTCAAAAATCAAGTCTGGGTATTTTCTCAACATTTCTGCCCCATTTTTGAAATATTGAATATGTCCTGGATCAACGAATCCGACAAAATTACCTCCCCAGGTCATGCCATTTTGTGCGGTGAGGTTGTTGAGAGGGCGATAATATGACAGATTATTAGATATTTTATTATTCCGCATCACCGCAAAATCTGCCGCAAAACCAAAATTGTGCATCGAAATTGGGGAAGCAGTTTTGTTACTTCCTAAATATTTTTGTTGATTTGCCATTGACCGCAAATCCGAAATTATCCTGACAGAACCGTTCAAATCTTTCATTATTTGATGGATTGAGTCTCGTTTTGAAAGGAAAACAGCACGGTCATTTCCCAATAATTTTTCCCATCGGGTAAACAAATACCGTGGTTGAGCCGCTAACGCCCAGAGGTATTCTTGCTCTTGCCAACTCATCCCTGACGTGTTAGGTAAGGCTTGCGGGCGTTCATCTCCTTGGGCGGATACTCCCGATATTTTTAAGTTTCCTTTGGCATCTGAAACAGCTATAAAGACTCGTTGCGGACTAAGATTTTGTTTTAGTAAGGTATCGGACAAATAAAAACTTTGAGTAATTTCTCTAATACTTAACTCGTTGATTTTCAGAGTAGTATCGCAAGACGAGTTTTGCCAACTTACTTCTGTCTCCAATAATTTACCCGATTTATTGATTATATCACAAGCCAAAAGACTGATACAGGTAAGGGATATTTTAAGAAAATGCTTCAATAGTAAATTCGTTAAAAACATGGATGATTAGGGGTTAGGGGTTGGGTGTTGGGGGTTAGTATCGTCAAAATATCCATCTGTTCGTTATTATGACAGATATTAAATTTAAAAATAAAGAAAAAATATTGAAAAACCCAATCTCTTAAATCTACCTAAACTTCTCCCGCTGTGCCAAATACAGTCCCACAATAACGAGTAAAGTCCCAGAATACGTATAAATTGTGATGGGTTCATTCAATAAAAATGAGGCATAAATAAATCCGAAAATGGGACATAAAAATAACCATAGCGAAGCCTTTATGGGGTCTTTTTTGAGTAAATAAAGCCATAATTGAACCGCCCCAATGGAGACTGGAATCACAAGCCAAAATACTGATCCCCAGAACTTTACGTCATAATTATTGTTTGACCAATCGGTCAGAAAATAGGTAATGGGCACTAATAAAATTCCTCCCAAAAGCACTTGCCAACCGTTGATTACTAACAACGGTAAATACCATTTTTGAGATGAATAATAGACCGTCCCGACTGAGTAGGAAATCATGGAAATGGATAAAATAATCAATCCTTCGACATCGGCAAAGCTATTTTTCAGTAATGGATAAGTAGCAATTCCTACGCCCGTAATTCCTAAAATTAAACCTAAAATTTCCGTCCTTTTTACTGAACGACCTAACCAAAAAGCGGATAAAATGCTGATTATTAGTGGATTAGTCGCCGTAGCCAAACTTCCGATTCCCGCCGAGACGTGTTTAATAGCAATTACAAAACAGCCCAAATAGAGCGTTACGTTCAAAAAACCGTAGATGGCTAATTTCTTCCATTCTTCCCCTTTTGGCAGACGGTTTTTTTGGAATAAATAAGAATATCCTAACATCAAAAATCCTGCAATAAAGAACCGAAAATTGCCAATGACCAAAGGTTGGGCGGACTGAATTCCGATTTTTGTAGCCGAAGAAGCCGATGCCCAAAGCATTGCGAAAAGTATTCCGATTAGTAGGTTTTTTATCATAATTTTTGAGCGGCTTCAAGGTCTAACATCACCAAACCGTGTTCTAATTTTTGAAAAATACTGGCTGGAAATTGTTCTGTGATTTCTTCTGTTAAAGCCTTATGAATTACATCAGCTTTACGACTTCCATTCGCAATCAGAATTGGCAATTTTGCTTCTTGTAAATGGGCTAAACCGAGGGTAATTCCTTGGGTTAAAACGGTGTCTTTCGAAAAATATTTTTGACCAACTGATTTTGTAGTTTCCTCTAAATCAGATACATGGGCATAAATATCAAAAGACGTATTGGGTTCATTCAGAGCAATATGTCCGTTCATACCCAC
Source organism: Cytophagales bacterium (assembly GCA_043760595.1). GTDB lineage: Bacteria > Bacteroidota > Bacteroidia > Cytophagales > Spirosomataceae > Arcicella. Next base: position 6,596 of record JAYUOX010000274.1, on the reverse strand, counting down.
GCCCACGAGCATGACATCCAAGCCTCCTTTTGAAGCAATAAATTCATTAATTTTCTGACATTCTGAGTCCAAATCTTGGGCTTTTGCATCGAAATATTTGATTCGTTCAGAAGGAAAATTTAAAGGAATTAACAAGTTTTGGTAAATGCCATATTTGCAAGAACCTTCATCGTTTTCATTCATACCCACCCATTCGTCAAGTCCTACGAAAGTGCATTTTTCAAAGAGATTTTTATCTGATTTTGCCAAGAATTTACACACGCCCAAAGGAGTATCGCCCGAGGCAATGCAGATTAATGCTTCAGGTTTTTGTTTCAAAACATCAATGATTAGATTGGCGGTTGCTTCGGATAGGTTTTCGTAATCGGGGAAAGTATGTATGGTCATATTTCGAGGGTTTGACATAAAAAAACCACGAGCCGTAACCCGTGGTACAATATTAGGAATTTTAATACGAAGAAAAAACCCGTTTCGTCAAGTATAACAGGTTTACAGTCCGACTAACAGGACTATGCGTCTCAGTTAGAAACCTGCTGTACTTAACTACAATTTCGGAAATTTCATTTTATAGTCCACATCTACTTTCCCTTTTGTAATTTTGGCGAGTTTATTTTTCAACATTCTCTTTTTAACGGGGTTCAAATGGTCGGTAAAAAGGATTCCGTCCACGTGGTCATATTCGTGCTGAATGATGCGGGCGGCGAGTCCTTCGTATTCTTCGGTATGTTCTTTCCAGTTTTCATCAAAATATCTAATCGTCAGATATTCAGGACGATAGACATCCTCACGCACGTCAGGGATCGACAAACAGCCTTCTTCAAAACCCCAATCGTCGCCGTCTTCATCAAGGATTTCAGCATTGATAAATACCTTTTTGAAGTCAATTAATGAGGGGTCTTTATCACGTTCTTCCATGTCTTCGCCTTCATTAAACGGACGACCATCCACTACAAACATCCGTACATTTAGCCCGATTTGGGGTGCTGCCAAACCTACTCCTTTGGCATTATACATGGTCTCGAACATATCTTCCGAGAGCTTTTTTACATCGTAAGATTTTTCAATATCAACGGTAACTTTTCTTAAAACGGGGTCTCCGTAAGCGACTATGGGGTAAATCATTGTTTAGTTATTGGAAATTAGTTATCAGTTATTGAAAAACCATAACATCGAAATTTTACACAAAATTAAGTAAAAAATCTTAAAAATTTGGTAAGAAGTAGCCTTCCAAGAAATTTATACAAAATCTAATTTCTTGCAATTCAAGCAAAATTAGGGTATTATTACATTTACAAAAACAAAACTATGCTCAATTTGGTGAAACAATTTAAGGTTGAACTTCTCCGAAGTTTACTATAGAATTCTTATTATTTTCTACAAAGGTAAAACATCTCCGGTGTATGGATTTAACTAAATTTCGGAGAAATTCAACCTTTGTAGTACCCAAACAAGTCGGTTTACAGGCTTCGGAGAAGCCCAACCTTAAATCCGATACATTTTGTGAAGTTCCATACAAAATTAACCAGACCCAAACGTGGCTAAAAAGATTACCAATTACGATTTTTCATTCCCCATTATTGAGGCACTCGTTCCACATAGAGTGCTTTCCGAAAGTAAAAATATGCCTTTATTGGTTCACGGAAGTTGCCAAAATACTCATATAAAAAGTGATTATGTTGTGAAATATCGGCACAATCAATTAATGCCTAATGGGGCTTCTTGTCGTGAATTATTGGCTTCTTTTATGGCTTTACAATTAGATTTGCCTGTTTCTGTTCCTTCTTTGGTTAATTTTAATCCTTCGTTTACTTCAATATTGAGGACCCAGACATCTTTCATCAATGCCAGAGAAAGTCATGGATTAAATATGGGTTACAGGTATTCGAGTGGGTATTTTGAATTGGTCAAGAATCAAACGCTTTCCGATACACAGAGGTTTCAAATGAATCAAATTTTTCCATTTGATGTATTTATTGGTAACATCACTCGCACGCCCGAAAATCCTAATCTTTTGACCGATGGTAGTAGCCTTTTGATGCTCAACCACCAATCGGTTTTTGATTTTGCGAATGATGGTTATCAAAATAAAACGCCTTGGGAATTTCGCCCGCAGGATATAGATTGGATTCGGAATCACATTTTTTTCCCTTACTTCAAAAATAAGTTTCCCGATTTTTCGATTTTTGTTAATAAACTTCCACAATTGGACGAAAATTTTTGGCAAAAAGCCTTCTCATTGATTCCTGACGAATGGAAAACGGATGAATTAGCATTGATAAAAACGCATTCCCAAGCCATCATTGCCCATAAAGACCTATTCTTGCAATCACTCAAAAACGTCTTATTCAAATGAAAACTTTTCAGTATCAAATCATTCGTTACACGCACGACCTTATTACGGGCGAATTCGTGAACGTAGGAATCGTAGTTTTTGAGCCGCAAACGGGATTTTTGAAATCAAAAATGATTGCTAAATTCGGACGAATTACTCAGTTTTATTCTGGAATAAATGGACATTTAATCCTAAATTCTTTGAAGGCTTTTGAAAACGAAGTCAAACGAATTTCAAGACAATTACACGAATTATTCAGGAATGATTTTAAGACGATTGATGAAATAACCAACGGAATTTTACCCAAAAATGATAGTTCTTTACAATGCACAGAAATATCTTATGCCCTTGATATTGATTTGGAAATTGCTTTGGAGGATTTATTTGAGCGATTAGTGGATAGATATAACCAAGAAAGTACATCAGATACGCTCGATGATAAGGAGGTTTGGAAGTCGATTTATAAGGAGTATTTTGATAAATACGGGGTTACTTCTCATCTCAGACATCACTCAGTTACGACTCAAAATGATATTTTTGAGTTTGATAAAGCCTGGAAAAATGGGGTTTGGAATTGTTATCAATCGCTATCATTAGACCTCAAAAATGTCAGTTCCATCAAAGATAAAGTCTATAAATGGGTAGGAAAATTGAACGAATTAGAAACTGCCTCAGAACGCATAAACGTCTATTTCTTAACGGTTTATCCTGAAAAAGAAAGTCTGCAAAGGTTCATCAAAGACACATTGAGCAATAGTAGTTTTCACGATTATTTGAGTGTTTCAATCATCAATGAAAACGAAGCGGAGGCTTTTGCTAAAAAGGTTCAGACGGAACTTGCGGCTCATTTGGCGGAGGGGTAGATTTGAAAATAAGTTAATTTGATGATTTGAAAATTTTCCCATTTTCAAATCATCAAATTAACTCATTTTCAAATCAAACAATCGCCTGCCGAACTCTCACTAATTTTTCTAAAAGCCTTTCTAATTGGTCAAGAGGCAACATATTTGCTCCGTCAGACTTGGCAATGGCTGGGTTTGGATGTGTTTCGATAAACAAACCTTCTGCCCCAACTACGATGGCGGCTTTGGCAATCGTCTCAATCATTTTTGGGTTTCCCCCCGTTACGCCTGAGCTTTGATTAGGGCGTTGCAACGAGTGCGTGCAATCCATCACCACGGGTACGCCATGGGCTTGCATTTCTGGAATGTTTCTGTAATCGACCACCAAATCTCCATAGCCAAAAGAGTTCCCTCTATCAGTCAAGAAAACGGTTGCATTTGGATTTTCGTGAAGGACTTTTTCTACGGCAAATTTCATAGAAACGCCCGCCATAAATTGCCCTTTTTTGATATTTACGGCTTTCCCAGTTTGAGCCGCTGCTGCCAATAAATCCGTCTGACGGCATAGGAAAGCAGGAATTTGCAAAACATCAACATACTTTGCCGCCATCGCCGCTTCTTGCGATTCATGAATATCCGTAACCGTTGGGAGGTCGTAATAATTACCAACTTCTTGCAAAATCTCCAAAGCTGTAATGTCTCCGATACCCGTAAAAGAGTCTAATTTAGTCCGATTTGCCTTGCGATATGAGCCTTTAAAAATGAAAGGAATCCCGAATTGGTCGGTGATATTTTTAATTTTTTCAGCGATTTCAAAAGCCAAATCACGGCTCTCAATCGCACAACTTCCTGCCATGAGGAAGAAGTTATTTTTGTTGGTGTTTTTTAGTTTTGGGATGTTCATTTTTTCAGGGGTTAGGTGTTGGGGGTTAGGTTTTAGGGATTGCAAATGAAGAGAACTTTCCTTCAACTCTAACACCTAAATCCTAACACCTAACACCTCTTTCTATATAAAATTCACCTCCGTGCTCAAAGAAATTCCAAATTTCTCCAAAACAGAAGCCTGTATTTTTGCTGATAATGCTTTAATTTGTTCGCCATCTCCTCCGCCGTAATTAACCAAAACTAATGCTTGACGAGCGTGAACGCCTATTTGTCCGTCTCTAAATCCTTTCCAACCTGCCTGTTCGATAAGCCAACCTGCGGGGACTTTTACGGTTGTTTCGTTGATTGGATAACTCGGAATATGCTCAAATTTTAATTTCAAATCATCGTATTGCTCCTTCGGAATTTCTGGATTTTTGAAGAAACTGCCTGAGTTACCAATTTCGGCTGGGTCGGGTAATTTGCTTTTTCTGATACTGATAACGGCATCACTTACGGCTTTGATAGTCAATGATTTAACGTTCATTTCTTCCAACGTTTTCTGAATATCTCCGTAAGAAACTTTATAATTTGGTACTTTATTCAATTTGAAAGTTACCGAAGTAATCACATATTTCCCTTTGAATTGATGCTTGAAAACGCTTTCACGATAGCCAAAATGACAATCTTTTAATTTAAAAGTTTCGATTTCGAGGGTTTCCAGATTCAGTGCCTGCAATTCCTTAAAAATATCTTTTACTTCAACGCCATACGCCCCAATATTTTGCATAGGGGAAGCCCCAACCGTTCCTGGAATAAGCGAAAGATTTTCCATGCCAGCGTACTGATTTTCAACACAATACATCACTAAATCGTGCCAAACTTCGCCCGCACCCGCTTGTATGTGTATGTGGGAATCGTCTTCAAAAACTTTATTGATGCCTTTCAGATTGATTTTTATGACTAAACCTTCAAAGTTTTTTGTGAGTAAAATATTACTTCCTCCACCTAAAAATAGTTTATCAATCAACTGATAATCAGGATTTTGAAGAATGGATTTGAGTTCTTCTACGGAATTGATTTCTACGAAAAAACGAGCCGTAGCTTCCAATCCAAAGGTATTGTAGGGTTTTAGGGATATGTTTTGTTGTATCTGCATTCTTTTCAAGGAGTGAATAAGCGAATGAGCGAATGAAACAGAAGCCTTAGCACGTTCTATTAGGTTACTCACCCCGTTCATCATTCTATGATTCACTCATTAAATTAGCAAAAGCAAAGTTACAATTAGCAAAGGGTATTTCAAGTATTTAACAAAAATTGTATCTTTGGGATATGGTTATCAGTTATTGGTTAATCGTTATTGGTGATACCATACAAGAGTAGCCCAAAAATTCACAAACAACCACATCACTAAAAACTCCATGAAAAAATATAATACTTTTATTTTATCAATTCTATGGCTTTGTGTTACTGCCTGTGCCACTTCAACTGTGGTCAAAAATGGTGGTAATAGTTCTGGCACAACCACGACTACTTCGGGTGGAAATACATCCACCAATACCAATCAATCGCCTTCAAAAAAGAATGATAAAGTCTATGAAGAAGACTTATCACAATATCGCCCAAGATTTAAAGCCATCAATGAAACAGGGACTCAATCATCTGATTCACAACCAGTTCAGTCTTCAAAATCTACCGTATTGGATGTTCCCTTGCACGTAAATAAGCGTTTGGATGCAGTCTTAGACACGATTGCGATGCGGAATAAAGCCGTAAAATTCACCAACGGATTTCGTATTCAGATTTACGTAGGCAATGACCGTAAAATGGCAGATGATGCCAAGATTTATACTTACCAAAAATACCCCGAAATTTTCCCGTATTTGAGTTTCCAACAACCAATTTATAAAGTAAAAATTGGTGATTTCTTGAACAGAATGGATGCTGAAAGATATTTCTCTGATATTAAAGAAACTTATCCATCCGCCATGATTTTGCCTGATAAAGTGGAGATTAAGAAAGGAATTATGGTGAAGTGAATTCCATTTAATTAGTTACTTAAAAATAAATGCTCCAATATAAAATGCTTCGTAAAATATTTATTTCGTTACTTTTTCTAATCATTTTCTTCACTCAAAAAGGCTTCTCGCAAGCAAGATTTGCTCCAAGAATTGACTCTCTAATTGAGGCGAATACCAAGCGTTTTTTTAACGGAGTTATCTTAATTTCTCAGAATGAAAAAGTAGTTTATTCAAAAGTAAAAGGCTTTGCAAATTTAGAAGTTAAGACTCCATTAGTCATTGATAATCAGTTTGTTATTGGTTCAATTAGTAAGCAAATGACGGCGGTTGTTGTGCTTCGAGAAGTTGATAAAGGACGTATTGACCTCCACGTTCCTGTGAAAAAATATCTGCCAAATATGTCTCAAACTTGGTTGGATTCTATCACGGTTCATCAACTATTGAATCATACTTCGGGTATTACAGGTTGGAATGAACCTTTGAAATTTAAGCCTTCAACGGGTTTTTCGTATTCTGGTGTGGGCTATGAATTGTTAG
>JAYUOX010000273.1:0-33691 GCA_043760595.1 Cytophagales bacterium | reverse complement strand
CCCTCTATTTAGACATCAGAGATATTTTTGTCGATACCCTCAAAGATGTTCTAAAAAATAGACTTTTGAAATGGTCATTGTTACCATTCTTGAAGCTCATAGAACGATACACCATTCAGTCCGCCGACCATCTAAACCTTGTTTCGGAGGGATTTAGAGAATATTTTTCGTATTATCAAGGTACAACTACTTTCTTTTCAAATGGAATAGATGAACTCTTTTTATCAGAGGATTTTCAACACAGACTTTCTGAAAATAGGGTGAATAAGCCGAAGATTATCACTTACGCAGGCAATATAGGCGAAGGACAAGGCTTAGAGAAAATCCTGCCACAAGTAGCTAAAAGCATAGGAAATAATTTTTCGTTTAAAATCATTGGCGATGGTGGTACACGGAAAAGATTAGAAAATCTCATCAAAAAGAGTAAAGTTGAAAATATAGAACTCATTTTCCCAGTTTCGAGAGAATCACTCAAAAAATATTATCATCAAAGCGATTATTTATTTCTTCACCTCAACGATTACGAAGCCTTCAAAAAAGTATTGCCTTCCAAAGTATTTGAATACGGGGCAACCGACAAAACTATCCTTGCGGGTGTGAGTGGCTACGCAAGAGATTTTATCGAAGAACATTTAGAAAACAGCATCGTTTTTGCCCCAGGAGACGTAGAAGCCCTCACCAAGCAACTTTTAAACCATCAACCCAAAGAAATCAATCGACAAAAGTTTAAAGAAAAATTCACCAGAACCCAAATTTTGGATGAGATGAGTGAGAGTATTTTGAGGTTAGTTAGGAGCGGTGAGTAATGAGTTGGGAATATTAGTTTTTTTCAATAAAAATCATCACTTGTCATCCCGAAGAATGAGGGAACTGTTATTTTAATCCTTCAACCGTATTTTTGAGAGATTTTCCCAGTTCCCTCCTTTGTCGGGACAGTTCATTACTGCGATGAACTGTTCGTATAAATCATAGAAGAACCACTATTTTCAAATGAGTTCTGAATAAATAGTAAGTCTCTAAAAACCAATAAGTTAATCCCCAATCCCCAATTCCCTAATCCCCAATCCCCCAATCCCCAATTCCTAAAACCAATTACCGTTTAATAAAAATCTACATTTTTTACACTTAACTAAAATGAACTATCAGAAAAAGTGCCTATTTTTGTGAAAAGAATTTCATTGAGAGCAATTTTAACCATATCACTTTTAATTTGTTTCACTCAGATTTCTGCCCAACAGCAAAATAGTGGAGAAATAAAAAGAGTCATAAAGTACGGTTTAGAAGCGGGAACAATAGTTTCTTCTAATGGAGAGACTCCATTTTGGTTAAGAGCCAATCAGTACGGAACAGTACCCTTGACTTCACCCATTTTTACGTTAAGAGGTTCAGTAAGTTCAGATTACAAGAAGGCAGTTACCAAAGAAGACCAGTACAAACTCTCAAAATTTGATTGGGGATATGGTTTAGAGGTTGTAGGAAATGTTGGTAAAGAAAGCCAAGCGATATTACCCGAAGCCTATTTAAAGGCAAAATACGGAGCATTTGAAATTTACGCAGGACGCAGAAAAGAAATAGTAGGCTTAGTAGATACAACACTGTCATCAGGCTCATACATTTGGTCAGGCAATGCCCTACCGATGCCCAAAGTACAAATCTCAACGCCCAATTTTGTACCATTAGGATTCACAGGAGGCTTTTTATCCTTCAAAGGTAGTTATGCCCACGGATGGTTTGAAAATTCAAGAACAGATGTCAAAAATTTCTATTTACATAAAAAAACTTTATATTTCAGATTAGGCAAACCCGATTGGAAATTTCATTTTTATGGAGGGTTTAATCATCAAGTGCAGTGGGGAGGGGAGTTGTTGTACCCTGATCCGAAGAATCAATATGCGATTGATGGACAAGTAGGGTCGAAGTTTGAGAATTATGTGAATGTTGTTACGGGAAAGAGTAATGCTGTTGAAGGAGATACTACCAAAGTTGGAGGAAATGACGCAGGGAATCGCTCTGGGAATCATCTTGGAACTATTGATTTTGGTTTTGAGGTAAATGCTAAGAGTTTTTCAATTTTGGTTTATAGACAAAATATTTACGAAGATGGCTCACTCGCTTATTTGAATAATATCAGTGATGGATTGAATGGAGTGAGTATTACTTTCAAAGAACCACATCAGCGAAAATTTTATTTTAAGAAAGTTGTCTTTGAATATTTGAATACAACAAGTCAGGGAGGAATAGGAGGGTCTGAAAATACTAATTCACGATTGAGGGGGCAGGATAATTATTTTAATAATGGTGTTTATAGAAACGGTTGGATATATCAGAAACAAATAGTAGGAAATCCTTTCATAAATAGTATAAGTAACTTAAATAGTGAATTAATAAACAGTAAAGTAGAGTCCTTTTATGTAGGTATAAGTACATCAGGCAAAATCCTATCTATATTCCATTTTTCACATAACAGTACATATAGGGATTTAATCAATAATACCTTTAAAAAAGAGTCACTGTCTTTCATGACACAGTTGTTATTTAACTTAAAAGGAGATTTTCAATTTCAGACATCTTTCGCTTTTGATAACACTTCAGTTAAAAATATTAATTTAGGTATAGAGTTGAGTTTAAAAAAAAGCTATTAACGTAAAAATGTAGCTGTTTTTAATATAATTACTTAGTAAAATTGAAACTTAATCAATAAATATATGTTATTATATATAGATTCAGGCACTGGAAGTATGCTTGTACAGGCTATTATTGCGGGAGTATTAGGTTTTGTCATGTTTTTTAAACATTTGAAATTTAGAGTAATTAATTTGTTTAAAAAATCTGACAAAGATAATATTGAGACTAATGAACAATAATTCTTCTACTGCATCATTCAGAGATAATAGCGGATTTATATTTCAAAAAGATGAAATCTTCTATAGACAAGTTAATAAATCGTACAAGAAAAACTATGATTTTTTGATAAGTTCTGGACTTTATGACAAATTAAGTTCTAACAAACTATTAATATCACATCAAGAGATAGCAAATGATATAAATGATATTGATTGTTACAAAATCTTAAAACCAATCCAACTCAATTTTATTACATGTCCTTCATCTTGGAGCTTTGGTATGCTCAAAGATGCTGCATTACTTACATTAAATATTCAAAAACAGGCAATACTTCATGGTATGATTTTGAAAGATGCAAGTAATTACAATGTCCAATTTCAAGACGGGAGAGCGATTTTTATTGATACATTATCATTCGAAAAGTTAGAAGTTGATACTTCATGGATTGCATATGGTCAGTTTTGTAGACATTTTATGGCACCATTAGCACTATTAAGTTTTGTAGATATTAATTTAGGTAAACAATTTATATTGTACTTGGATGGGATTCCTCTTGACTTAACTACAAAATTATTGCCTTTTAAATCTATATTCAATTTAGGGTTACTTTTACATATATATTTGCACAACAAATTTATACAGAACAATAATTTTCAGAATATAAAAGTACAAAAATCGTATTTATCAACAAAAGATTTACTGAATCAAACAGAAAGTTTAATTGATACTGTGAAAAAAATAGCACTTAGTAATAAACAAACTGAGTGGGAATTGTATTATGAGAAAAATGTTTCAAGTGATTATTTTGAACATAAGAAACTAATTGTCGAGAATTTTATTAGTAAAATCAATACTAATAATCTATTAGATTTAGGTGCAAATGATGGAACATTTAGTTTAATAGCTGCGAAGACTTGTAAAAAAGTGTTAGCATTTGATATTGACCCACTGGTAATCGAAAAGTTGTATCAAAAAATTAAGAAAGATAAAATCAAGAATGTTTTTCCCCTCATAATAGATATTACAAATCCTGAGCCTGCCATTGGTTGGATGAATGAAGAAAGAACGTCTATATTACAAAGAATAAAAATAGATACAATAATGGTTTTGGCTTTAATACATCACTTGCGTATAACTTGTGGAATTCCGCTTCAAAAAATAGTTCAATTTTTGAGCTATAATTGCGAAAATATGATAATAGAATTTATACCAAAATCAGACCCCAAAGTTCAATTTTTACTACGAAATAGAGAAGACATTTTTAACGATTATGACGAAACTTGTTTTATTACAGTTTTTCAAGAAAAATTTGAAGTAATATCTCAACAGAAAGTAAATTCAACAAATAGAGTTTTGTATTTAATGAAGAAGAAATGAATACTCGTACCGAAGTCAAACAAATAATAACTACTTCTTGGTTACTTCACCCAGTTTTAGTTGTTCTCTTTTTCTTGATTCACGAGACAAACGAGGGGTATTACATAGAAATAGAATATTTTTTTTTATTTTGTCTATTATTAGTATTCTCTTCAATAATTTTGTTTTTAACTGGTAATTTATGGAGCAGCAATAAGTACATAAACAGTTATTCCTGCTCTTTTTTTTTGCTATTTTGTTTATTTTTTAGATATATTTCATTAAGCACAGGCATTCCTTCGGTGATGTTAGTGCTTTTTTTTTCTTTAACATTGTTTGGTTTTTTAAGTTATTCTAAAAGTACTCTTAAACCATTTTATGGATTTAACTACTTTCTAAATATTACGTTCTCAACATTGGTAATGTTAGAAATAATTAAGATAATATATTACCACAATAGGATAACCCAAGAACACTACAACAACAAAAAAATCTCAGAGAATAATGTGTATTTTTTGATGCTTGACGGTTATGCTAAAAATAAAAACTTGAAAAAATATTGGAATTTCAATAATTCCAATTTTACAGATTCGTTAAAAAAAATGGGATTTCATGAAATCGAAAACTCTCACACAGATTACAATTACACATTAGAGACAGTAACATCTATGTTTACACTTGGTGATGTATCTCGAACAGAAACATTTATTTCGGAATTTGACAAGAAAGGGAACGTATTAAAATTAGAAAAGAGGCTTAATGATTCTGCTGTCGTAATTAATGACTTTCAACGTAATTCTTACGAGTTTATTAATCTATTTACTAATGATATCAATGGAATTAGACCAATAAAATATCCATTTTCAAGTAGTTCAATTTTTAGAAATACCATCATTTTTCCAATAATTTCCCTATTATCCAATAGATATGGTAGTTATCTGGAACATCAAAATGATTTAAATAGAATTGAAATTGTTAAAAAGTATATTTCTGGCAAGAAGAAAAGAAACATCTTCCTTTATTTTCATAGTATGATGCTCCATTTCCCGTTTTGTTTAGATGAAAATCAGAATTTAACTGTTTCTAAGATGGACAAAAATGCAGACAAATATATATTTAAGACATTAAACAGTGAGCCATTTCAAATGACTGGTATAGAAAAGAGTGAGTATGTTTCGTGGCGTTATATGTATATAAATCATTTGATAAAATTAAATAAATTGATTTTGCCTTTGATAACTTCAATAAATAAAAATGACCCCAATGCTATTATCATTGTTGCAAGTGATCACGGTTCTCGCCTTATTTGTGATATTGGTTTTAATGAAGCAAGAAATGAAAGTTTTGAAAATATTTCTTTTGTATATTTTCCAAACAGAGATTATAGGCTTTTAAACCCAACAATGACACCTAATGACATAATACAAGTGGTGAAGCAGAAGTGTCTAAAAAAATAATTTAATAAAATACTATACTCAATACTTTATGCATTTAATATTATTTGTTTTAAGTTTTGCCCTTAACCCTCTAATTATAGGGTACCTTCCTGCTGAATACACCAAAGAATTTTTGACTTATTTTTCAGTTGCTAATTTAATCTTTAGTTTAGTTTTTACATTGCTCTTTGGGTGGACTAAAACAGCAAGAATGGCAAATGTTTGGATTCCTTGCCTTGCATTTGTTATATTATTGTCATTCATGTTATTTGGAAGAAAGGTTCTTTGGTTTTACTATACATTTGTTTTGTTAGCTGCGGATTATTCTGTAACTCAAACTAACTCAAAAAAAATATCGCTTTTCTATCGAATATACCTAATATCATCTGTGTTAATACTTTTAATATTTAAGAACATTTTTTTTGAATTTATAATATTTAGGAGTTCAGTGTGTTCTTCTTTTGTCGCACTAATTTTATTCTCAAAAAAAGAGTATTTTCAACTTTCTGTAAAATCGCCTTTAAAAATGATATTCATTACATTTACGTTCTATTCAGGTACACTTGCACTATTGCCAAACCTGTTTGATTCAAAGAATTTATTAAATTTAAAAATATGGTACGTGGGGGGGCAAATTGGATTAGGACTAATATTAAAAGAATTGGATTTTGCAACAAGAGCAAATACATCAAATAATACAAATCTTAGCCTGCTAATTAAATTAGGATCAATTGTATTACCAATTTGTATATTGTCTTTTTCATTTTATTTGAATCAAAATATATCATTTTTCCCAAACTTAATAGCACTTGCAATGTATTATGTAAGCCTTTATGCACTATATCAAGTAAAACCTATGATTAAAAAGGGTATTTTGAAGCCACAAGAATAATTAAGAATTAATATGAAATATATTTTAGTATTTATTTTTTCTGGAATATCAAGCCTTGTTTTTTTATTCATTGAACGATTAGGGGGGATAAAATGGGATTATCATCCAGATGCGGACACTTATGTGACAACCTATCAAGAGGTTTCTCAAAATTTAATTGAACAAGGGGGTGGAGCGTTGCTAAACAATTCTTATTATCTTGTGTCGTATCTTTTTAAGGGTAATGTAGAGTCTCTAATTGCCCTAAATATTGTTGCATATTCACTCACAAATGTTATTTTTTTCAATGTATTTGAAAATTATTTTGAAGATGGAAATATAGAAAAAGCGATTAAGATTTTATTTTATGTTTGGATATTTATATTTCCATACAGACTGCATTTGTCAGTACAAGTGCTAAAAGATACTTTGATAATTTTTTTTTTAGCAATAATGACTTCAAATCTTAAATGGAAATATATTGCATTATTACCGCTTTTATTGCTTAGAGTATTTTCAATTTGTTATATTATTCCATTGCTACCAATCAGATATTTAAAAATAATTACGGTATGTGTACTTGTAATCTTATTAGCTTTCCCTAATGATATTCTTTTATATTTAGACGAAAAAAATGATGTTTCAATGACATTTAGAGAATTTGATAGAGTCCCAACTTTTAGTGAATTTGGTTTGATGGGAGTGTTTATACGAACCTTAATCTGGCCCATTTTTAGTTTGACAGGGGTGTATTTAATTCTTAGTCCCAATGTGGCTTTTTTCCCAGTTGCTTTGGGTACTTTTTTCACACAGTACTGGTCTAAAATTTGTCTAAAAAAATGGGGAATATCTTTTGGAATATTTATATCATTAGCCGTTATCGCATCTGTAATAAATGGATTTACCTCATATCTTAGATATACCTTTCCAATTATAGTAGTTATCCCTCAATTAATGATAAGATATCAGCGTTGGAATATCAAATAGGATGAGAAACTTGAAACTTAATTTGGCGATAAAGTGCTTTAAATGCATTCAACACTATGCTAAGAAGAATATTAATTAAAATGGTCTCTCTTGTTAGAAGAGAAGAAATAGAGATAGGCAATTTTTCCAATTTAGATATTACGAGAATCTTTTATACAAGAATCACTGGAATTATAAGAGGTTTTTGCTACATAAACATCCCAACTTTCAAAAGTGGTTTTTTTTTCATAGGGAATCGTGTAAAAATTGTAGGAAGAGAAAAAATACATTTCTCTTCAGGAACAACTCTGGGAGATAATGTGAAAATATCAGCAAAAGGGAGTCCTGGATTTTACATAGGGAAAAATTTTTCTATCAAAGATTATTCAATAATTGATTCTTTTGGGTCAATTAAAAAAGAAAGTGGTGAGCTAAGAGTTGGCAATAATGTAGGAATTTCTGAAAATGGGTATTTTGGGATAAGGGGGAATCTTACAATTGGGGACGATGTAATTTTTGGTCCAAGTGTTAAAATTTTTACAGAGAATCATTCCATTGCCTTAAATGGAACACCATTCCGATTACAAGATGAAATTAGGAAAGATGTTATAATAGGTAATAATGTTTGGGTTGGTTCAGGGGTAACTATTTTATCAGGTGTAACCATTGGAGATAATGTGGTTATAGCTGCTGGGTCTGTTGTTACCACCAGTCTTGAACCACAATCTGTTTATGCTGGTGTACCAGCAAAATTTTTAAAAGTAATAAAATAAGCTTCTTCATTTTCCCTCTGGTGTTAATTTGTAAACCTTTCAAGGGAAAATAGAAATTAATTCAAAGTATTTAAAATGAAAAAAATTGCAATTATAGGTACAAATGGATTACCAGGTCGTTATGGTGGTTGGGATCAACTATTAAATCATTTAACATTATCTCTTAGAAATGACTATGACATAACTGTTTACACCAGTTCTTACAATGCAGTCAAGGGTTTAAAAGAATTTAATGGAGCAAAACTAAAAATAATCTATTTAAAAGCAAATGGCATTCAAAGCATACTTTATGATGGTTTATCAATGCTGGATGCTTGTTCCAAATATGATGTCCTACTTGTTTTAGGTACATCTGGGTGTATTTTCTTACCTTTTATTAAACCATTTAGTAAAAAAATAATATTGAACCCTGATGGAGCAGAATGGAAGAGGGGTAAATGGAATAGATTAGTTAAATCTTTTTTGAAATTATCCGAATATTTAGGTGTTAAATATTCGGATATAGTTGTGTCTGATAATGTTAAAATACAAGAGTATATAAAAGAGAAGTACTCTAAAGAATCTGAACTTATCGAATATGGAGGAGATAATGCAAAGTCTGTTGAAATGAAATTTGATACTGCAGAAAAGTATAAAATCGAAGAAAAAAAATATGCTTTTAAGGTGTGTAGAATTGAACCAGAAAACAATATTGATTTAATACTTGAGGCATTTAAGGATGTTAAATTAAAATTAATAATTATTGGGAATTGGGAATTTAGTGATTATGGGATCAATCTTAGAATTGAATATCAATCTTACGGGAATCTGCTACTTTTAGACCCAATTTATGAGCAAGAAACTCTTGATGAATTAAGGTCTAATTGTGGTATTTATGTACACGGGCATAGTGTTGGGGGAACAAATCCTTCTCTTGTGGAGGCAATGAATCTTGAATTATGCTGTGTTGTGTACAACGTTGACTACAATATTGAAACAACTGAAAATTCGGCTATATACTTTTGTAATGTGTCAGAGCTTAAAGCAATTATAAATAATTTTTTAGTTGGTAAAATAGATTCAGTATCCGTTGGAAAAAAAATGAAAGCCATTGCTAATAGAAGATATGTTTGGGCGAATATTGTTAAAAAATATGAAAGATTATTTTAAAATTGTAAGGCAATAAATATGGTATTAATTACTGGGGGAACTGGTTTTGTAGGGCTTAATCTACAAAAATATTTAGAAAATACACATGAAGTAAATTCGATAAGTGTTCGTTATAATCTAAACCAAAATTTTCACTTTGATGCGGATTCAATTGTTCACCTTGCAGGGAAAGCACATGATTTAAAAAAAGTGTCTCTTCCCAATGATTATTATGAAGCTAACTATAAATTGACTAAACAAATTTTCGATGCTTTTATAATATCAAATGCTAATACTTTTATTTATATTAGCTCAGTTAAAGCTGTTGCTGATTCAGTAGAAAATGTATTGACAGAAGAATGTATTGCTAATCCAATAACTCATTATGGAAAGTCTAAATTATTAGCAGAGGAGTATATAACTTCGGTGTCCCTACCTGAAAACAAAAAAGTATATATTCTACGGCCATCTATGATACATGGACAGGGGAATAAAGGTAATTTGAACCTCTTGTATAAAGTTGTAAAAATGAATTTGCCCTATCCATTAGGGGCATTTGATAATAAGCGTTCTTTTTTAAGTATTGGAAATTTAAATTTTATTATTAAAGAACTAATTGACCGAAATGACGTATTATCAGGGATTTATAATGTATCTGATGATGTTACCATTTCAACCAAAGAGATAATTTTAATTATGAGTGACGTATTACATAAAAAAGCTAAAGTCTGGTATATAAATAAGTCATTAATAAATTTTTTAGCAAAGTTAGGTAACACACTAAAATTACCGATTAATCAGGAACGATTACAAAAATTGACTGAAAATTATATAGTCTCCAATGATAAAATTAAGGGTGCATTAAAGAAAGAATTACCTTTGTCGTCTGAAAAAGGGATGAGATTAACCATAGAATCATTTACAAATGAAAAATAGTATTCAATTATTGTTAGCTACAACAGTTTTATTTTTTTTTGAAATTTTTTATTTCCGAATTGCCCAAAAGTATAAAATTGTAGATAAACCTAATGAACGTAGTCTTCACGATGAAGTAATAGTAAGAGGTGGTGGAATTATTTTTGCACTATCTATTTTTATGTATTTCGTATACTCAAACTACCAGTACACATTTTTTTTTTTAGGATTTCTTTCAGTAACGATCATTAGTTTTTTGGATGATATTTTCACCCTTCCAAATCGATACCGCTTCCCTTTTCAATTCTTAGCAGTATGTTCAATATTAGCTGAAATAGATTTTTTTTTAAACCCTTTTTGGCTATGCGTGATTATTATTATCATGGGTGTGGGTATCATTAACGCTTATAATTTTATGGATGGCATTAATGGTATTACAGGTGGGTACAGTACTATTGTTATAGGAGCATTATTATTCGTAAATAATTTCCACTTGAAATTTATAGAGAATGAATTTTTATTATTTGTTCTTTCAGGTTTAATAGTATTCAATTATTTTAATTTTAGAACAAAAGCTAAATGTTTTGCGGGGGATGTAGGTAGTATTTCAATGGCGGTAATTATATTTTTTTTATTGATGAAACTAATAATAAAAGACCATAATCCAGTTTATATATTTTTCTTATCTGTTTATGGAGTGGATAGTGTTTTGACAATTATACATAGAATAATTTTGAGAGAAAATATTTTCAAAGCACATCGTATTCATTTATTTCAAGTGCTTGTTCACTCATTAAAATTACCACACCTTGTTATGTCGATTATGTATATGACTCTACAAATTATTATTTGTATCATTATAATTATGAACTTAAAAAACAGTGTGGATGCTCAGTTGATAACAGGTTTCAGCGTAGTTATTTTATTATCATTGCTGTATATTATCATCAAATATAAGGTACTGTCTTTAACCGTTTAATAAATTTACTATTAATCGTATCATAGAAAAGTGTTAATTTGGTGATAAAATCGAGTGGTGAATCGGTGTACATATCAAAATATACTCAATAGTAACCTTCTTGCATATCATCCATAAAGTTATTATTATGACTGAACATATACTTTCAAAATACTCAAATAAGTTTGTTTCTCGATGGCTTATTTTGGCAATCGACATGATAATCGTCTCTGTATCATTCATTATAGCAAATATATTAAGGTATAATTTCCATACTGATGATATAAGTTGGCAGTCTATTGAGAGACAATATTTTTTTATGCTTTATATTAGATTGGGATGCTTTTTTTATTTTCGTTCTTATACAGGTATTATTCGCCACACGAGTATTGAGGATGCCATCCTATTATTCAAAACTGTTACCCTCAGTACTTCTGTCATAGGGTCTTTATCATTAGGGGGTAGGTATTTATCGAGTTATGATACTCCTTATTACGTTCCGCTCTCGGTTTTAAGTATTGATTATTTTATTTGTTTATTTCTACTTGTAACAAGTAGATTTTTGGTAAAAGCTGTATATGAGTCTTTAATTTTGGAATTCAAATCTACTAAAAGTGTATTGATTTATGGAGCGGGATATTCGGGATTGATAACTAAAAATGTTTTACTGAATGATAAAGTAAGAGGCTATGATATTTTGGGTTTTATTGATGATAACCCTGCTAAAGTTAACAAAACGATTGAAGGAATGAGAGTTTATAATAGAGAGGAAGCAGTAAGTAAATTTTTAGGCAAATTAGATGAATCTAAGGAAGTTATTGTTGCGATTAAAAAAATATCCCCCTCGGCTAAACGTGAAATAAGTGACTATTTCCTTGAGAAAGGTATTGTAGTAAAAACATTACCCCCCGTTGAAAAATGGGTAAATGGGGAATTTTCGGTTAATCAAATTCATAATGTAAAAATTGAAGATTTATTAGAACGTGATTCAATTGAAATGAATAATTCCTTGATTAGTAAGGAGATAGATGGAAAAGTGATAATGGTTACAGGAGCAGCGGGGTCGATAGGGAGTGAGATTGTGAGACAACTATTAAATTATTTTCCCACTAAAGTAATTTTGGTTGATCAGGCTGAATCGGCTCTGTATGATTTAGAGTTTGAAATAAAGAAATTGATTCCCGATAATACAAGTGTGCAAATTGCGATTGGGAATGTTTCGGATAAAACAAGGATGAGTAGGATATTCAGAAATTCGAGACCACATCTTGTTTTTCATGCCGCTGCCTACAAACACGTACCTATGATGGAAAATAATCCCTATGAAGCGGTAAGAGTGAATATTGGAGGTACACGAATCATTGCTGACCTTGCAGCAGAATATGGAGCATTGAAATTTGTGATGGTTTCTACTGATAAAGCGGTTAATCCTACAAATGTGATGGGGGCAACCAAGAGGGTGGCAGAGATGTACACCCAGAGTATGAATAATGTATCAGGCGTAAATACCAAATATATAGCTACTCGTTTTGGAAATGTATTAGGTTCTAATGGATCAGTGATTCCCTTGTTTAAAAGGCAAATAGAACAAGGGGGACCCATTACGGTTACTCACCCAGAAATTACCCGCTATTTTATGACAATTCCAGAAGCCTGTCAGTTGGTATTGGAAGCGGGAACGATGGGTAAAGGCGGAGAGGTATTTGTGTTTGATATGGGAGAGCCTATCAAAATAACAGACTTGGCAAAGAAAATGATAACGCTTTCGGGCTTACGAGAGGGTAAAGATATTCAGATAGAATATTCTGGCTTACGCCCTGGTGAAAAATTGTACGAAGAGTTATTAAATGATAATGAAAATACGATGCCAACGCACCATCCAAAAATTATGTGTGCAAAAGTAATAACGCCAAGTTATGGAGTTATGGAAGTGGTATTGGATGAATTGGAAAGAATACTATACGAAGGTAATAACAGAGAATTGATTGGACAGATAAAAAATATTGTACCCGAATATATTAGCAATAATTCGGTTTATGAAGAGTTAGATAAGGTTAAAGTTAGATAAAAACCCGAATAATAAATTATATGAAATATATAATGATGTAGTATTGGTATTGTAAAATAAATTAATCAATTTCGTTACATAAAAAACAATATTCAAACTTTTTAATAATTAGAAAATCATGAAAACAAAAATACTTTCTGGACTTATATGCTGTTTAGGGATATTCTCCGCAAGTGCTCAAACAATTACTGCTCCTATTGGACAGCCATTGACAATTACAAACGCAGTTGACGTAACTCTTGCAGGTGGTAACGTAAACGTACCTGCAGATGGTTCGTTTAATATTGGTACAAAAAAAGCTCTTAGCACCAAAGGTTTACTCAATTTATTTGTGGGTGAAAACACTGGAAATGTGAATACAGGAGACCATAATGTATTCATCGGAGCTGCTGCTGGACAAAGCAATACGAGCGGTATTTATAATTTGTTCTTAGGAGGTTCAGCTGGTTCAGCAAATACAACAGGTACCCAAAATATCTTCATGGGCGGACAAGCTGGGTTCAATAATACAATTGGATATGATAATGTTTTTATTGGACTAAATTCTGGACTTAGCAATACAACTGGTCATAGTAATTTATTTATGGGTACTGGATCAGGAGGAAGTAACTCTACGGGTATTTTTAATACATTTATTGGAAAGGCAGCGGGTGGCTCAAATACAACGGGTACTCAAAACACCTTTATTGGTGGACAAGCGGGATATAACAATACCATTGGATACGATAACTTCTTCATTGGACTGAATGCGGGGTACAGTAATTTGGGGGGGCATCATAATTTATTTATAGGAAATTCTGCGGGTGGAAGTAACACAACTGGCATTTATAATACCTTTATTGGACCATCTGCTGGTGGTGCTACTACTACAGGAACGCAAAATACTTTTATTGGCGGGCAAGCAGGAAACTCAAATACAACAGGGCAAAATAATTTGTTTATGGGTTTGAATTCTGGATATAACAACTTGACTGGTAGTGATAACGTATTTCTCGGTAATTCAGCTGGTGGAAGTAATACGTCAGGTTCGAGTAATACGTTCATCGGTTCAAGTGCAGGAGCTACGGGGGTATTAACCAATGTGTCTGCTATTGGCTCAGGAGCCACGGCAACCGCTTCAAACACAGTAGTATTAGGACAAGCCGCAACAACAATCACAGGTACAGGTTTAGCATCAGGTTCAGGTCTAAGATTTGCTAATCTTAATGTTGGAAGTGCTGGTGCTATTTCAAGTACAAGAGCTTTGGGCTTGGATGGCGCAGGAAATGTAATCTTAGTAGCAATTCCATCTACGTCGCCAAGTGTTGCTTCATTTGATGAAGAACTTAAATCTAATAATACAAGCACTCCTAAAAGTGAAGAGATAAATGCAATCAACGATAAGATTGCCACATTATCAAAAGAGAAAAATACTTGGACTGGTCTTGACGGTTATTTATACAACAACAGTACCAACGGTGTAGTTATCAAAGGAACTGGTTTGGATGGTAATTCACTTATCGTTAAAGGTGGAGTATTGTCAAAAGAAGTAAACGTAAAAGTTGAAGGTTCTGAGTCTTGGCCCGATTATGTTTTCCAACCATCATACAAGCGTATGTCATTGGATGAAGTTGAGAAATTTATTACGGTAAACAAACACTTACCAAATGTACCAAGTGCTGCTGAAATGGCTATTACTGGTAACAACTTAGGTAAGACTGACGTTAAATTGTTAGAGAAAGTTGAAGAATTAACACTTTATCTTTTGGAAATGAAAAAGGCTAATGATGCTCAATCGGCTGAGTTGAAGGCTTTGAAACAACAAGTTAATTCATTGAAAAGAAATCGTAAGTAAAAAACCTCACCCCAGCCCTCTCCCATTGAGAGGGAGCTAAAAAAGAAAACAGATGAAAACTTATCTAAAAATAGTTGGACTGTTCTTTTGTATGATGTCGGTGAGTAGTGTTTTTGCTCAACAGCAAGAAGCTAATTTGAAACTTACGGATAACATCAATAAGACTACCAAACACGAAGTCGCAACTGAAACTATCAGTGCTTCTAACGTGGTGGGCGAAGAGTCAAAGGTACATTATGAGGCTGGAAAGTCGGTGAAACTATTGCCAGGGTTTTCGGCAAAAAGTGGCTCAAACTTCAAAGCAAGTATTGGACGTGTGGCTTCTTCCGCAAAGATTGCAGGTGCTGAAACAAGTGAGAATGTGGCTATGCACGCATATCCAAATCCATTTGAATCAACGGTTGAGATTGAGTACTCTTTGCCAAAAGCTGGTAAAGTGTCTTTATCAATCACGAACATAATCGGTTTGAATATCGCTACTTTGATTGATAATGAAGAGAAGGCTGCTGGTACTTATACGGCAAAATATACTGGTAATAACCTTGTAGAAGGTACTTATCTTTATACTTTGAAGACGGAGACTGGGGCGATTTCTAAGAAGTTGATGAAGAAGTAGGGTTTAGGTGATTGGGTAATTGGAGATTAGTTAGATAATCGGACTTTTTACTCATTTTTAAGACTTACATCAGTAGAAAAGCAAAAAAGACGAACTCATAAAGTTCGTCTTTTTTTTGTGGAGTATTTGTTGTATTTGTCATATTGAACGTAGTGAAATATCTGTTCGGGACTCACTATCAGATGTTTCACTGCGTTCAATATGACAAATCTTATACTAAGCTAAAATTATTGCCTAATTCGGCAAAATCTTCCAATAAAACTTAACAATTCTACGCCTTGGGTCGGTTTCGTTATATTTAATTTTTGTGTCTGGTAATTCTTCGCCTTTACCCTCTTTTTGTAAGTCCACAAAGATTGACTTTACGCCTGTAATGTAGTTCAATTTATCAAAAGTCATCGTGTTTACTAATCCGCCCACTTCCTCGGCTCTGAGTCGGGATAGTTCTTGATTGAGCCTTGGGGAGATAGTTAATAAGGAACTATCAACGGTTTCTCGATATAAACTTCGGGCTATTTCGTCAAATAGTTTTGATTTTGGATTGATTGGGTCAGAGTCTGCGTAACCGTGTACTACTATTTTTAGTCTTAATTTCTTATTGATATATCTGTTTGCGGAAGTAACAATTGAATCCAGAATTGGGTTGAAAAATTGTTCCATTTTGGGTAAATTTTTATCCGTTATTCTGTAACCGCCTCCTGTAAAAACTATTTCATTGGGGATTTTGTAAATGGTGCTGTTTCTCATACCTTCTTGGATAATCAGTAGAGTCAACGAATCGTCCATTGCTTTTGCTTTTAGGTCAGCCACAAAGTTAGTTTTTCCTTCCAAGTCACTCTTTAAAGTTTCTTTCAAGGCTTTTTCATCAGTGGCGTTTCTTTTGATAATACTATCTCTTTCGGCAATATTTTTTTGTACTAAAACTGCATTCAAAGAGAATATTTTATCAATTTCTTCGTCAATCAGTCCTTCGTCAAGTAAAGTTTTGGCGATGGCGTTTACTTTACTGGCAGATTCTCTGGCTCGCTGGTCTTTGGCGTAAAGATTCTCGAACATTTGTTTATTAGCAATCATCATTTGCTTGCTAACT
Organism: Cytophagales bacterium; assembly: GCA_043760595.1. Lineage (GTDB taxonomy): Bacteria > Bacteroidota > Bacteroidia > Cytophagales > Spirosomataceae > Arcicella. The sequence continues at coordinate 16,836 of JAYUOX010000273.1, read as the reverse complement.
TTACCACAAGATGTACAAAAGATAATGGACAGAATAAGTCCAAGAAGAAGATTTTTAGATAACATAATGGTTAAGTATTTATAAGTAGGGGTTAGCTTTTTTTGTTAAGGATTAGTATTATAACTATTTGGAAATTAATGAGTTATAACTTATCTAATCCTAACTAATGTTCAGAAAACTTTATTTTGTCTGGGCGACCCCGTCTGAATCAGGATTTACAAGATTTAAGGAATAACAGGATAAAAATTATGAGAATCATTAAATCCTATAATCCTGATTCAGACGGGGTCGCCCAGACAAATTATTGTTTTTCAAACACTAATTGCTAACGAATACTTAGTGATTATTGTTGGTTATGTAAAGATAGCCTATTCGTGTTTTGAACCCAAATTTCGAGTTGAAGGAATTGTAAGGTAGATACGTTTATCTCATTATTTTGGTATTGTGTCGATAAGTCTCATAATCCGAAGTGTACCAAGAAAAACTTGTCGTATCTTTAATAGTAAATTAATCAAATCATCCATTTATGTCAAAAATTACCAAAAATCTCCTCACAGTTTTAGTCATAATCTCAATCTTAGGGCTTTTTTTCTATCCTAAACTCAAAACCTTGTTCAAACCCAAAGACGAAAAAGATAAGAAAGAAATGTCGGGCGGTGGGAAAGATACCAAGGGAGGAAAAGGTAGTAAAACCTCCGTCATTGTAATGGTAGTGCAACCCAAACGTTTGGATGATTTGGTCAATACCAACGGGACAATTTTACCTAACGAAGAAGTAGAATTGAGAAGTGAAATTTCAGGTAGAATTGTTACTTTAAACATCAAGGAAGGGGATTTTGTGAAACGTGGAACAACTTTGCTTCATATCAATGATGAGGATTTACAGGCTCGTCTGAAAAAATTAGGTTTCAACAAAAAATTAGCGGAAGACAACGAAGCTCGCCAGAAGAAACTCCTTGAAAAAGAGGCAATTAGCCAACGAGAATACGATATTGCGGTTAATTCGGTCAATACGATTTCGGCGGACATTGAAGATTTGACGGCTCAAATTCAGAAAATGACCCTCAAAGCTCCCTTTGACGGAACGATTGGGTTCAGGTTTGTGAGTATGGGAAGTTATATTTCACCAACTACTAAAATTGCTACTTTGACCAATACCAATCCTGCCAAAATTGAGTTTGCCGTACCCGCCAAATATTCGTCTATCGTGCGGGTAGGTGGGAAAATGGATTTTACAGTAGAGAATTCTGAACAAAAATTCATCGGTACGGTTTATGCCATTGACCCCAAAATTGACCCAATCACCCGTACTTTACAGATTCGGGCGATTGCCCCCAATCCTACGCACAAGCTGATTCCTGGCTCATTTGCACGGATTGAGCTGGTTTTGAAAAGTAAAGGTTCAGCTATTATGATACCAACAGAGGCGGTGATTCCTGAGCAAAAAGGTTCAAAAGTTTTTATTGTAAAAAACGGTAAGGCGACACCCAAAAAGGTGCAATTAGGTACTCGTGGCGAGCGTGATGTAGAGGTTTTGTCGGGGCTTTCTACGGGCGATACCCTCATCACAACGGGTATTATGCAGGTGAAACCCGATGGCGATGTGGAGATTCGGGAGGTGATTAGGTAGGGGATTGGAATTGATTAATTAGGGATTAGGGAGGGTAGAGAAAAAGTTGGCATGGCACGGTTTGCAGTGGGAATAGCTCAGACCGTGCCATGCCTGATTGAAGGAGAGACATACCCTTACCCAGATGTTGCACGGTCTCCACTAAATCCACCGCAAACCGTGCCACATCTCAACAATCCCAAAAATTCACAAATCCTATGCGGTGCGATGTTTCGCAATCTCGGGTCAGGCAATTTTTTTAATAGAATTGAAAACTCGTACCACAGACTTCAGTCTGTTTATTCAATAAACAGACTGAAGTCTGTGGTACGATAAAACAAAAACATCAACAAACATGGCATCCATTTCTGAAACATCCATCAAACGCCCCGTTCTGGCGGTGGTGATGTCGATTCTGATTATTCTTTTTGGAATAATTGGCTATACCTATCTGGGAATCAGGGAGTTCCCAAGTGTGGATCCGCCCGTGGTAACTGTTCAAACCAACTACACAGGGGCAAATGCGGACATTATCGAATCCCAAATTACGGAGCCTTTGGAGGAATCTATCAACGGAATTGCGGGGATTCGTACGCTTACGTCTTCGAGTCGGGATGGGCGTTCTACGATTTCGGTTGAGTTTAATTTATCGGTTGATATTGAGGATGCCGCCAATGATGTCAGAGACCGTGTGGCTCGTTCATTAGCAAATTTACCCAAGGATGTCGATCCGCCCGTAGTCGCCAAAGCCGATGCGGATTCAAACCCCATTTATTTTATCAATGTAAAATCCCCCAAACGGAATTTATTGGATTTGAACGAAATTGTAACTCGAAACATCAAGGAGAAATTTCAGACTATCACGGGCGTGAGTTCAGTGCAGATTTGGGGAGAAAAAAAGTATGCGATGCGGTTAAGAATTGACCCCGTAAAATTATCATCGTACCGACTCACAGCCCCCGATATTGTTAATGCTTTGAGTAAACAAAACATCGAATTACCGTCAGGAAGTATCGAAGGAGCCATGACCGAATTGACCGTGAGAACGCAAGGACGATTGACGACTCCGCAAGATTTTGATAACTTAATCTTGCGAGAAGAAGGAGATAAAGTGGTAAAATTCAGCGATGTAGGTTTTGCGGAATTAGCCCCCGAGAATGAAAAAACTTTCTTTAAACGGGATATGGTTCCGATGGTTGCCGTGGCAGTTGTACCGCAACCAGGGGCAAATCAGATTCAGATTGTGGATGATATTAAGAAAAAATTAGTTCAAATTCAAAGCACCATTCCAGACGATGTAGAAATAACTTTGGGCTTGGATTATACACAATACGTAAGAAAATCTATCACGGAAGTAGAAGAAACCATCTTTATTGCCATTGCTTTGGTGGCTTTGATTATTTTCCTTTTTCTGAGAGATTGGCGTTCTACTTTGATTCCGCTAACGGCTATTCCTGTATCGTTGATCGGGGTATTTTTCATTATGTACATTATGGATTTTTCGATAAATGTACTTTCGCTTTTGGGAATTGTGCTTTCAATCGGGCTTGTAGTAGATGATGCGATTGTGGTTTTGGAGAATATTTATGCCAAAATCGAAGAAGGAATGTCGCCTTGGGAGGCATCTTTGGAAGGTTCAAAAGAGATTTATTTTGCCGTTATTTCTACAACCGTAACACTCGCAGCCGTATTTTTACCCGTAATTTTCTTACAAGGAATCACGGGACGATTGTTTCGAGAATTTGGGATTGTAGTAGCGGGTTCGGTGATTATTTCTGCCTTTGTTTCGCTGACTTTGACACCAATGTTGAGTTCTAAACTCTTGAAAACCAGACATCAACAACCTTGGTTTTATCGTGTTACTGAACCATTTTTTCAAGGATTAAACCGTGCTTACGAAAATTCATTGACTGGTTTTCTACGGATTCGTTGGTTTGCTTGGGTGTTAGTTATTTCGTTTATCGGGATTATTTACGCCATGTTCAAATTCGATGCCATTCCCTCAGAACTTGCCCCAATGGAAGACAGAGGCGGTTTTAGGGTTTCGGTAACGGGTCCAGAAGGGGTTACTTTTGACTATATGTTGGGCATAACCGATGAACTGGGGCAGTTTATGATGAAAGAAATATCGAAAAAAGAACGCCGAGGAGTTATCACGATTACCTCACCGCCCTTTGGAAATGGAGCGGCAAATACAGGAGCTATTCGAGTGGTTTTGAATGATACAAGTCGAAGAACGCAACAGGCAATCGTGGAGGAACTTCAACCAAAACTGAAAAAATATACGGGTGCAAAAATGTTTGTGATTCAAGAACCAACGATTCAAACGGGACAACGGGGAGGTGGTTTGCCGATTCAGTTTGTGATTCAAGCCATAAATTTTGAAAAACTCAAAAAAACCATTCCAGAATTTATGGCGAAGGTTCGGGAGTCCTCAAAATTTGAAACAGCAGATGTTAATTTAAAGTTTACAAAACCCGAGCTACGCCTTGAAATTGACCGTGAGAAAGCCCAAAATTTGGGTGTTTCAATCCAGGATGTGGCTCAAACACTTCAATTAGGGCTTTCGGGAAGGCGTTTTGGGTATTTTTTGATGAATGGAAAACAATATCAAATCATCGGGCAAATTGACCGCCCTGAACGAAATGATGTTTCAGATTTACGTTCATTGTACGTAAAAAGTAATCGTGGAGAATTGATACAATTGGATAATTTAGTGAAAATTACGGAGCAAAGTACACCTCCGCAATTGTTCAGATACAACCGTTACGTAGCCGCCACCGTACAGGCACAAGCGGCGAAGGGCGTAACGTTGGGGGAGGCTTTGGATGAAATGGATAAAATAGCCAAAGAAACCTTAGACAATTCATTTTCAACGGCTTACGATGGACAGTCAAAGGAATTTAAGGATTCTTCATCTTCATTGATATTCGCTTTTGCCTTGGCTCTGATACTGATTTACTTGATTTTGTCAGCACAGTTTGAGAGTTTTATCGATCCACTGATTATCCTTTTAACCGTTCCTTTGGCAGTTGCGGGGGCATTACTTTCCTTGTGGGATTTTAGTCAAACGCTCAATATTTTCTCACAAATTGGAATTATTGTTCTGGTAGGATTAGTAACCAAAAACGGGATTTTGATTGTAGAATTTGCTAATCAACGAAAAGAAGCGGGCAGTAATAAAATGCAAGCCGCAAAAGAAGCAGCAGTTGCCCGTTTCAGACCTATTTTGATGACTTCGCTTTGTACAATTTTGGGTATTTTGCCCATTGCTTTGGCATTAGGTTCAGGTTCACAAAGCCGTGTTTCGATGGGAATTGCCGTGGTGGGCGGGATGTTATTTGCCACTACTTTGACACTTTATATTATCCCTGCGGTGTACAGTTATATGTCGAGAGATTTGAAAGTGCGAGGTGGAGAAGTTAAGGCTGAGGTTTTGGAGGTAGTATAATTTCAAATTTTGATTTTTCATAAAAAAGGGCGAAATTGTGTATAATCTTTCTGTTCCTTTACGTAAAGAATTATAAGTCTGTCTATGAAAAAATAAGCGTTACGAAGCTAATAAACATAAATTCATGAATCTTAGAACACATAACTCACCATCACCATTGCCAAGTGTACTAAATGGAAATAACAATGAATCAAGTGTAGCTTTATTTAAGCCTGATTTTTTGGGTGATATACGTAAGCAGATTTTAAGTATTTCCAAGATTAATAAAAAACAGAAGATCAAGGTGATAAGTTTTCTGGAAGTATTTGAAGATATTGTTGAGCAGAATCACTTTGATACAGCAACCATAAAAGGAGTAAGGTCAAAAGATGATGAAATTTGTATTTATCGTAAATCAGCGGATGGTATTTCAATGATTGCCATTGATGAAGATGGAGACGGGTTTTATAATTTTACAGGTTACAAAAATGGACTTGAAACTGTTTTCTTTGAGAACGAAAACCTTGACATTCAAACAATAACGTATAAATTTTTCTCCAAGTAAATTTAATAGTGAATATTTGCGACCTGCCACACATTCCAGAAAGATTACATTCAAAAGGAAGACCTACATTAGAAGAATTTTTCATTGAAGAAGAACTTTATTGGCGGTGTAAACCAGAAATCGACCTTCCATATCAAGAAATATCTTTAACTGAAATTTCCCATAATAGACAAGATAAGTCCGAGAATCCATTGTCAATTTCAACTGATGTTTTATGGAACACAGATAAAACTAAAGACTTTGAAAATATGAGTACGATGTCATTGTTCTGAAAATCAAAGAGTTATATTCTAATTTCAACTATACAAAAGAATTTGCGGAAATTATAAATGAAAAAGAAGTATCTGTCATTATTCAACTTCTTCATGACCCGATTGCTTGTAATTATGCTCATTCTATTTTTAGATATATTTACGAAGAGACGATTGTAACCTTTGAAAATTATAAAGAAACACTTGGACACAAAAGAGCAAAAAGACTAAGGACACACTGTAAATTGGAATTACAAGCAATGATTTTAAGAAGAGAACTTAGGCTGAATTATTAAACAAAAAAAGCCCTCAATCATCAAAATTGAGGGCTTTTTTGTTGTTTTACCTAAAAAATCCAGGCGGTAAAAAATTCATAAAATCATCATCCATATCACTCTGAATTTGATAATCTCGCAAAAATCTACGCATGTTTTCCCTGACCCCAAGGGCAATAATATCTTGCTCAACCATCTTGATATTGTTCTTTAATTTATTGACTTGACGGGTAATTTTTGCCTTCATGATCTTTTCGTCTCCCCCAAATCTTGATAGTAAATCCTCCCCTCCCATCGGTCCTGAACCTTGCATTCTGAGTTGCCAAAGTTGTTCTTCTAACTCTCGGACTTGCTCTTTCAGGATTTTGTTGTAATACTTCAACTGCTCATCCGCCATCGTAAGTGATTCAATATCAGCACCTTGCAATTCTATTTTCAATCTTAGTAACTCAAATAAATCATCGTCCTCATACGCCTGCGTAACCTTTTTCATGATTTCGGTTTTGCGGTCTCGCTCGGTTTCATCACGCTCACGGTCTGGGTGAAAGGCTTTGACTAAGTCTGTATAAATGCTACGGGCGGCTTTGCTGATATTCTTGGCTTCTTCCTTGATTTTCTCCTCTTTTTCAATCTGTTTATCGGTCTTCTTTTTCTTAGATTTTTTCTCTTCGGCTTCGGTTTGCTTTTCCTCCATTTTTCGCTCCATGTACTCCTGCATTTTTTGCGGGTCGCTTACATCGACATCTTCATCAAAATCAACCCCAAACATAGACGACATCATGTTTTTCATCAAATCAGCCGTAATGCCTTCTGCCTGTGCATCCATCTCGTCAAATGAATGATCAGCGTATTTATCATAAAGTACCTTCAAATCCACATTACCAGTAGTCTCAACTAATTCCCGAGATTTATTGATAACAAAATCCGCAATTTTTTCCTTTTCTTTTTTCTTGAAAAATGAGTCGTCATGGTGTTTATCAAAAACATAAACTAACTCCGTAATTTTCTCCAAATGTTTTCGTTCGGCAGGAACAATATCCGACTGAATACGAGTAACTATTGTACGTAATTGTGCTTCATCGTCTTTCAAACGCTGCTTTAATTCATTGATTTTCTTGACGTTAGCGTTGAATTGCTTTTGGAGTTTTGATAAATCTTTTTCAGATTTCTGGGTAATAATTAAGGCTTGATGCGACATGAATACTTAAATTTTTGTTCTTAAATAACCTACTAAAATTTCCAATCCTTTCTCAAAATGGATGTTGTTTGGAATGACAATATCGGCGTGTTTACGGTATGGTTTTACATACTTTTGAAAAGCAGGTTCAACGTGATTATTCCATCGGTACATAACTTCCTCGAGTTCACCGTAACCCCGTTCTTCTCCATCTCTTTTAATTCTTCTGTCGAGGCGAAGTTTGCGTTTGGCATCAATAAAAATTTTCAAATCCAACGAATCCGCAATTTCTTTATAATACAACACAAAAAGCCCTTCCACCACGATAATTGGCTTGGGGTCAAAGGTCATCATCTTAGGCACGATGTCTGGATTATTGAAGGTATATTCTAATTTTTGGAAAGATTTTCCTTCGTGAATCGTTCTGACATCCGTAGCGTATTGGTGCAAATCTAAGGACTTGGGTTCGTCAAAATTGATGTATCCGTGTTCATCAACCTCTTGGTCTTGGCGGTCACGGTAGTAATTATCCTGCGAAATCAAACAAATTTCATCGTGCGAAAATGATTTTAATAATTGATTCAGAAACAGCGTTTTGCCCGAAGCACTGCCCCCTGTAATGCCTATGATGTATGGTTTTTGATTTGGTTTCACTGGATGAAAATTTGGTTTTTGCAAAGGTCGTGAAGAATGTTAAGTTTTCAAAAAACTACAAAGGTATCTCCAACCAAACTTTCGTTCCCTCCTTCACTTTTGACTCAATTCTGATTACTCCACCCAAACTCTCAGTACGTTTACGCATATTACCCAAACCATTGCCCGACTTGATTTTTTGTTCGTCAAAACCAATTCCGTTGTCAGTAATATTCAAGATTAATAAATCACCTTGCTGGTTCAGATCAATGGTTACTTCATCGGCTTCCGAGTATTTTACGACGTTGTTAATGGCTTCTTTATATATCAAATAAAAGTTGTATTGCTTTGAGGGTGAGAGTCTTACGTTAGGCAATGAATCTACATTGAAGAAATAAAAGATGTCTTTCATCTCCAACATTTCGGAAGTAAATTCTTTCATTTTTACCAGAACATTATCAAAATTATCTTCGGTTTGTTTGGTCGTCCAGACAATATCGCTCAATGAACGCTGTACTTTTTGAGAACTTTCCCCAATCCGTTTGACCATATCTTTGACCGAATCAGAGTTTGTACCCATCTGATTTTCAACGACTTGGCTCAAAATTCCGATACTACTCAGGGTCGAACCGATGTCATCGTGTAAATCTCGGGCGATACGACTTCGCATTTGCTCGTTTGCCTGTAACTGTTGAATCACCTCAGCTTGATATTGTTCTTTTTCTTTTCTGTCCACATTTATTCTATTCGCCAAGGCAAACGAAAGTAGCACAACTTCCATCGCAGAACCTACCTGAAGGGCATTTCGAGTAAAATCATCACTTGGTAGAATATTGGATAATTGCATAATAAAAATCAAAGCACTCACCAAAAATACTGACCACGCCACCAAGAAGAAAAGAGCTGATTGTGAGCCTTGTAACCATACGTAGGTAGCAATCATCAGTACGTAAATGACGATAAAAAAAGCCACGAAATGTAACAGCGTTATAGTTAATGACCCAAGCCCCAACCAATGTCCGACCAAACATATAATAATCAATCCAATGAGTGATTTGGTGATTTTTTCGGTTAATGGGAAATATCGCTCCGCATCCAAAAAAGTATTGGCAAATAACAACCCAAATGATACCCCCGAAGAGATAAAAATGGGCGTTATTCGATTGAACCACAGGGCTTTATGCCAAATAAATTCATGCCCAATCCCTTTATTATACGAGAAAAAACAAGCAAATGAAAATACATAAATTACGTAGTAGAGATATTCTTTTGAGCGAACTGTCCAATAAATAAAGAAGTTAAAAATCGCCATAACCAGCATGATTCCCAAATAAACACCCTGCATGAGGTCTTTTGGGTGGTTGTCTTCAAAGTAAACTTTTAGCGGAGCAACCCTTAGTGGAAAAAGTAATGGCAAAGAATTTTGGAAACGAATATAGTACGTACAAGTCTGGTCGGAGTTAAGATTAAGGTCAAAAAGATAAAAGTTTGTTTGGAAATCTCGTTTGGAAACTGGCACATAAACCCCTGATTTTTTGTGAGTTATCTTATTATTTACATCTATTCTGTAGATATTGATGCTGTCCATCACAGGTTCGGACATTTCGAGATAGAGTTTTTGCGTTGATTTATTTTGAAGCGTAAACCTCGCCCAAACGACTGATTTTGTTACGCCAAAATTAGGATTAGGTTGAATACTTTGCGTAAAACGAGCATCCAAATCCGAGCGGGTATGCACCTCCTCGAAGGTCAAGGAGGCGGTTTTATCTTCAAAAACCTCTATTTGTCGCCCAATTCCGATGGCTTCGTAGGGGTTATTGATGGTGATTTTGCGTTGGGAAAAACCAACGGATATGGTTAAGATTAATACGGAAAAGATTGAGAGGATATTTTTTATTTTTTTCATACATTAAGATTTGAGTTTTACGAGATAAATAAATCATTCATGGTTATTTCTTGTGCTACCCAACGGTTTTTATGTTCATTTTCTTTAAACCCGTAAGTAGAAACTGCGGTAAAAAATAACGTTTTTTTGGTCTGAGTAATTTCTTTAAAAATACTCAATTTTCGTTGAATATTCTGGGCATATTGCTTGTCAATAACGAATTCAGATTCTGAGAATTTCATTTCACAAACATTAATAACATTATCCTTGCGGTCAATGAGAAGGTCTATTTGCGTACCGTAATTTTCGTCCTTATAACGCCAAAAACTAATTTCTGTATAGATTCCTGCAATACTCATTGCTTTTTTGAGCTGTGTGGTATGTTTATGACATAAAGATTCAAAGGCAAAACCGCACCAACTACGATAAGAATTGGACTCTGCTAATTGATTCCAAATATCATCGCCTTTATATTTTCTTTTTTCGATAAATTTGAGGTAAAATAGCGAATATTCGTCAGATAACTTATAAATAATATCTTTCTGCGTTTTTCCGAAGGGAATGTAAGGCGTAACAAAGCCTGATTGCGTTAGTTCTTCTAACATTTGACTAATCGTTCCTCCTGATGAAATTTGTAATTCACCGATTATTTCGTTTCTACTTAGTCCAATATTTTTTTGAGCAAGTAATCGAACAATTTTAAGATGGACTTCATAATTAGTGAAAAGAGATTGATACAAATTCTCGAATTCGTCCCTCAGAAAACTACCTTCATAAAAACATAACTCATTGATTGTCTGTGCGATACTCTGCCCTTTTTTAATTTCTTTGAGGTAATGTGGCACCCCCCCAAACGTCATATAAAGTTGAATAATCTGATAGCGGTCAAAGAAAATATTTCGATTTTGTAAAAATGTTTCGGTTTCCTGTAAGGTAAAAGGCAACAGTTTGATTCTTTGAGTTACTCTATTATGAAGACCACCCCTATTTTGGATTACTTTTTTGATAAGCCACGAAGCCGCCGAGCCGCAAATTACAATTTTGAGGTTAGGATATTTTGAAGCCCAATCATTCCAAAAATAATCAAATGCACTCAAAAAACCTGATTTGGGCGTATCAATCCAAGGGAATTCGTCAAAAAATACAACTATTTTTTGTTGTTTTAAAAGGGGAGTGAGATAGATTTTTAAACGATCAAATGCTTCAGACCATTTTTGAGGAGGAATACTTGAAAAGGTGCTATTGAGATGAAAATCTAATTTTTTATTGAAGTTTTCTAACTGTTCTTTGAGTGGAGCATCGTGTTGTCCTATAAATTCAAAAACAATTGATTCCTGGTAAAATTCTCTTATCAAAAATGTTTTACCAACCCTTCTTCTACCATATACCGCAATCAATTCAGCTTCATTAGACTGTAAAGCTGTGCTTAATATTTGTTGTTCTTTTACTCTTCCGATGAGTGTTTTCATAATTATAGTCAGCCAAAACTATGTAAATATAATAGTTTTGGCTGACTATAAAAAATCATAGTCAGCCAAAACTATATTAAAAGTATATGTTTTGGCTGACTATAATTTGAAATCTTTAATTTTTTACAAAACTATTCCTAATAATTCTCCCGTCCGAAAGTCCGATTTGGAGAATATATTTTCCTTGAGGCAATTCGCTGATTTCGTATTTTGACTGATTACCCGAAATAGTTTTTACGACTCTTCCCATCAAATTATAAATCGTAGCATTTTCGATTTGGTCGGTGTCTTCAAAGTTGATTCTCAGGATATTAGCCGTAGGATTTGGGAATAAGGAGATATTTCCATCGCCATCACGGATTACGCTTTCTGCCCGTGTATAACTGAATTGACCATCAAAATCCACTTGTTTCAAACGGTAATAATTGATGCCTTTGAGTGGACTTTCATCCGTAAAAGTATAATCATTTCTTAACTCAACCGTTCCACGACCTTTGATTTTACCTACTGATTCAAAATCAAGGGCATTTTTACTTCTTTCTATTTCAAAATAATCATTATCTTTTTCCGAAGCCGTTGCCCATTTCAATATGGTCTGTTGGCTTTCGGTGATGTTGGCTTTGAAGGAGATTAGGGTGATGGGGAGGGGGGCGGCAGTATTACCTGGTAAAAGTGTGGTTCCCACAAGTGAAGGATTTAAAACAGCACTTGATGTCCAAGCATTGGATGCAGTATATAGACCAGGATTTGTAGATGAAGAATTAACAATAATAGCATTCCAAACACCACCAACTAATACTATAGCCGTTGGAGCGGCAGCCGGGGATGCAGGTTTTTCAATATTTGTTCCACCTAATGAGGCTGCATAAAGTCTATCTGTTGCATCAGCCGCTACGTCTCTGACACTAACAGCACTTAATACGGAAGTCCAAGGTGTCGTATTAAGGACACCGTCATTATCTGTATCTAAATCATTACTAACCGCCCCTGAAAAACCAGTTACAAGAATAAAATTTCCTGTACCATTTTGGAGGTCGGGAGAAAAATCTTGTACAACCACTGTTGTACCAGCGGATGGTGCAGGTGAAAGAACTGTTGCTGCATCTCTGAGTAATAATAAACCATTTGAGCCAAAAGTGGTACTTGGAATATTATAGACGGTTTTAATAATACCTGCATTAGCACCGTCCCCATCAATGTACAATAATGTAGCTCCTGAAAAAGAGGCATTGGGTGTCCCTGTAATTTCTATATATTCAAACCCATTATCAGTACTTGGCGGATTAAAATGAACGGCTCTCAAAGTTTGCCCCATCCCAACAAAACCCATCAATACCAACCCCAAACTCAATAAAAACTTCTTCATATTCTTAAAATTTAGATTTATACGACAAGATAAAGGTAATATTTTTTTTGATATTTCAACTTCCCGAAAGTAAAAAAAACTTTCGAGAAGTTAAGAAGGAGAACCAATTTTTTACATTCCCAAAGCCAACGTAAACGCCGCAACCCAATTCAGTATTCCCTTCACATTCAGCGACTTAGCTTGTGATGCTACATCAACTGTAACGGTATTTCCTGTATTGATGATAACATCACTGGCGGAGGTGGGTACGCAATTACAGTCCCACGTACCTGGTGCTGACCAGTTGCCTGTGGTAGTGCTTGTGATGGTTGCGGGTGGTGTTGATATATATTGGTAACGGGCAACGGTAGCGTAATGGTCAGAGGTGGTATTGACATAATTTGTAACTACTGGTCTGAAACTCGCAACAGAACCAAGTACATATTTAAAGCCATTGCCACTACCTGTTAGTTCATTTGAAATAATTTGGTGGTCAATATAATCTGGGAAAGAGGCGGTACTTGCACAATAAGAATCACTCAAAACCTTAGAAATAGGATTCCAAGAAGGATTTGGGCGTGTTCCACTTACGGCAGTTTCGTTTGGATTTGCATATAAAAAAGGAGCATAACTACTCACCAACTGATTACAGGCAGTTGTGGCAATAGATTTATCTACGTCATCATTCAAATCTCCAATCACGATAGTTTTACGAGTTGGATATTGGGCTTGTAAAGTATCGTACATGGCTCTGACATCGTATTTACGGCGAGCGTAATCGTCTAAGGCAGCACCCGCTTTGGCGTGTAAGCCTACTAACAAAACCGTGTCTATCTGACTGTTGATATTGACTTTTGCCATAAACATAAATGGTTTACGACCAGATGCCCAAAACTGGCTTGGCGTACCCGTAGGCGGATAAGTCGCAGGCGTAAATCCATTAAACATCGGTCTTGAAAATACTTTTGTAACCACACTGTTTTTGTAAATAATACAAACCCGTTGAGCATTTGGATCAACAAAACTATTAGAAAATGCCGAAGAGCACTCTCCAGAATAGGTATTTGCTCCAAACGTAGTATTTAACCCTTCAATAAGTTTTCCAAATGCCGTAGTATTATCAGTAGGATTGGTTGGATTGTATTGACAGATTTCCGTCAAAAGAAATACGTCCGCTCCAGTACCGTTCAAAACAGTCTGGGCATTTACAATCTGCGTTGCATCACCCGTACCGCTTTGAAAGGGTCCATTGGTAGGATGTCCAATCCATTCAATATTCCAGTTCATGATATCTAATTTGGTAGGAGAATCAACAAAAGAGGTAACTCCACAGCTACTTACACCAGCACAAGAAGTGGCACTTGGACTCAAATCTGATAAGTTACGTGGGAAAATCTGTAACCTATCGGCAGTATTAACACCACTTGTAGTTACAATATATCGCCCCAATACCCCCGTAACGTCTTGCGTAACAGTATTTGGAATAGCTGTTCCGATTAAACCCGTCGAAAAGGCATCAATTCGTATCTCGGTAGCATCTTGTTGATTACAAAGAACTATTCCGTAATTGGTAACTGATGCAAATGTTCCAGCAGACGAAAAGTTGGAAGAGATAATTTTTATCAAACGTCCTTCGTTGGCACACAAAAAATCACTTATGGTTGCTCCTGCGGGTGGATTATTGGCATCAAAAACTACGGGTGCTGGTACTGTTCCTGATGATACTTTCAAAATACAAATCACGTTAGTGAGTTGAATCTCTCCGTTAAACCTCACTGCATTTCCAGTAAGTCTAATAGAATCTCCTAATGCTAAATTATTATTGGGAACAATACTTGAAGAAAATACCGATATTCCGCCAGTATTGTCTTGAACATAGATTTTAGAAGTCCCAAGGATGGCAGTGATTCTACCTGCGACAGTAGCACTTGTAGTACTTACTGTGGTAGCTTGTACGGGAACGGTACTTCTAACAGTAGAAATATTTACGGTATTTCCACAAGAAACAGTACCGTTAGTCGCAACGTTAATACTTGGGGCTGTTCCGCCTGAGTTCACTATATTACTTCCAACTCCTCCATAATTTCCAGTAACAAGTCCAGCTTTTAATCTTACAAATACTGGTGTAGAAGGTAATGTTCCTCCTGTATATAAAACATACAGACTATCCGTGTAAGTCCCCATTGCAGTCTTTGAAAGTTCAAAATTTGTGGGTGCTTTTGCTTTTATGCTATCAATGGCTGGTGAAAGATTGAAGCCTGCTATGTTATAACTTGTAGCATTTGAAGGACCGTTACCCTCTAAATAATTTAAGCCTGAAATGCCCGAAGCACTCGTACCTAACGACACAACAGTTGAAGAATATGATAATGAAAAATCATCAATGCCAACTGTTGGACGTGAACCAGAACCCGTTGAACCAGTTAGTGCTATAATTCTTATCCAAACATTACTTGCATTTCCAGCAGGTATAACGTTTGCAAGTGTAACGGTGTTGGATGAAAATGTACTCCCGCCAGTTGCAAGTGTACCTGTGGATACTTGAGTGAAAGAAGTTGGATTTGTTCCAGTACCATAATCTACCACCCAATTTACTGTTCTTGCACTTACCGCATCTAACGATTGTAATTTAAAACTAAGTTGAATGTTACTTAACCCCGAAGTATTTGCTATCTGTAGAACAAAAGCAGCACCAGGGTCTCCAAAAGTTCCTGTTTGTCGTGATGCAATCACCCTGTCAGTCGATGTGCTTTGTGCCGCTGCATTACTTGAAGAACTTAGATTGTCATTAGAAGCACTATTTTTAAAAGCTCCCGTTGTATTACTCCACGCAGAAGCAGTGGTAGTTAAAGACTGAGTTGTTCCTAATGTAGAAGAGGAAGCTCCCGTTCTAACCGTCCAACCGTTTGGAAGTGCAGTTCCTACACCATCAAAGTTTTCAGTATAACTTACACCAGTTAAGTTGACTTGCGAAGTGGCTAAAACCGGCATTAATAACACCGCTAACAGTAATAATTTTTTCATGGGGGAATGTGTTTTTAGCGTTGGATGGAATATTACACAAATTTACAATTTTACACAAAACAACCTATAAGTCTCTGATAAACAAATCATTAATTCACAAAAAAGACCATCAGAGGGTATCTAATGGTCTTTGTATAGGATTTTTATAAAACATTAAGCCGTAATTGAAAATAGGTACTTGCCAACATCGTTAATTTCTGATAATCTGGTACTCTTATCCGCTCGTTTTGTATGCGTGAGGCGGGACAGTTTTTGATTTTATCGAATAATCGTAAATAGTATTTATAAGCTAAATAAACGCCTCCTTTTGCTCCTTTTGGCAATTCTAAAATTCCACGAAGGGCGGCATCAAAGTCCGCTTGAATATCGTTTTCAATGGTTTTTTTATCTTCTAACGTGAAATTAGTGAAATCCACATCGGGAAAATAAGTACGTCCTCTCTCTTGAAAATCTGATTTAATATCTCTTAGAAAATTGACCTTTTGAAAGGCTGAACCCAAGCGTTTTGCATCGGCTTTCAATCGGTCATATTCCGCTAAATTTCCTTCGCAAAAAACCCGTAAACACATTAAACCAACCACTTCCGCTGAACCGTAAATATAGGCTTCATAACCCTCTTGATTATAGTCTGCATAATACAAATCCATTTCCATTGAGTGCAAAAATGACTCAATTAATTCGTGGTCAATTTTATATTTATTGACAATCAATTGAAAAGAATGCAACACTGGATTCAAACTGATTCCTTCTTCGATGGCAACGTAAGTATCTGATTTAAAACGACTTAATAATGTTTTTTTATCACATCCTTCAAAAGTATCCACAATTTCATCGGCAAAGCGAACGAACCCATAAATTGCATAAATGGGCAGATGAAATCGTTTATCTAAGGTCTTGATGCCCAGCGTGAATGAGGTACTATAATGTTCAGTAATGACCTTACTGCATTCAAGGGTTGTTTTTGTGTATAAATCCATTTTAACTGTAACCCGATGCTTCCGCATCGGAATAAAGAAAATTTACAAAGACCGATGCGGAAGCATCGGGTTACATTTCTCTAATGACTTCTCCCGCTACCACCAATCCTGAAATCAACGATGGAGGAACGCCTGGACCTGGCACGGTTAATTGTCCTGTGTAATAAAGATTTTTTACTTTTTTACTCTTTAAAGT
>JAYUOX010000272.1:0-3850 GCA_043760595.1 Cytophagales bacterium | reverse complement strand
TATTTTGTATAACAATATTACAATAAATTTTGATAGGATGGTATCACATGATTGGGTGATATTGAGGGTGTTTTTTGGAGGAGATGGCAGGATATTTTTGTAAATTGCATCATCATTTATCAAAAATCCATTAATCCGTGAGAAAATATTACGTTTACCTTGTTTCATTCCTCCTTGTTATGGCTCAGATGTCTTGTCAAGACAAAAAACAAACTATTGAATCGGGCGTAGTTGCGAGTTCAGATTCGATTTCTACTGTTATTCCCTTACAAAATTATAGTTCTGTTCTGAAAGCAATTCTAAAAACCGATGCAGGCATGATTCGTGGTTTGAGTATTGGGGATGAAATGGATGCAGTTTTAGAATCAGCTCCACTTTCTCAAACGCAGCCAAAGAATGGCAAAAGTTACACAGAACGTTTTGATGATACTGATCTCAACTTTGCGGATGTACTTTATCTCAGTGATTCAGAAAATAAGCTCAGTGCTATTTCAGTAGATATTTTCATCGAAAAACAGTCTTCTGTGGATAGCCTAATGAATGAGTTTAAAAGTTATTTTGAGAAAAAATATGGTCAAGGAAAAGGGATTTCTAAGATGATGGTTTGGCAATTACCCGATAGTCAGCACAGCTTGATGCTTCAAAATGTCAGTACTGCCAAAGACCCTGGCTTGAAGATTATTTTTGCCAAAAGAGGGAGTGAGCTATTGCAATAACCAATTATTGATAATATTTTTTCAGCACATAACGTATTGAGGAATAGGAGTTTATCAACGCCAATTTTGATTTTTCTTTCCCCATCCACTCTAATTTTTCAATATCTTCTTCTGCTTGGGGGGTCATTTCTGAATCGTCGAGCAAATCCATTTTGTACCACTTCGTTTGTTTCAAAATGTCTTCATTTTTGTAGGTGTAGGTATGAAAGGTTGTACAAATTTTCTCGCCTGATTTTGCTTTCACCCCACATTCTTCCTGCACTTCTCTGATGGCTGCGGTTTTGGAAGATTCTCCTTTGTCAAGTTTACCTTTGGGCAAATCCCATTTTTTTAAACGATATATCATCAAAATTTGTCCAAACTCATTTTGGACTACACCTCCCGCTGCTTTCAAAACTTTATACTGTTGTTTTATCAAATCTTGAAGTAACTCTTTGTTATCAGAAATAAGTGTAATCGATTGCAAATCAGGCAATTGCTCGGTTTTAATGATTGAAAATAATCGAATAATGGTTGGCGACAGTACATTTATTATCATCACGTGACCTTCCAAGTTCACGGGCATAATGGATTCTAATTGTGCATCAATCAGGTGGTCGAACTCGGTAGTGGACATTTTTTGAGCCTTTTTGGGACTTACTATTTTGATAATAAATTCGTTGATAAAAATAATCATATTTTTAGTTCTTGGTTCTGTACTTTTTTGTGTTGTGAATAAATATTAGAAATAAAAATATATAAATAGTTGATTATGAGTATTTTATGAAAATATTTGTCCCATATATTTAGAACTCAACACTCAATACCCAGCACTAAACGACAACAAAATTAAACTTTTGTAACGAAACATTAGCCTTCCTTTCTATTTTTGTAAAAGATTTAACAAAACCACACAAAATGGCACAACGTACACTTGCTGAAGATGTGGCTTCGATGTTACTCGAAGTCCAAGCTGTCCGACTCAACCCCGACAAACCCTATAAATGGGCATCCGGGTGGAACTCACCTATTTATTGTGATAATCGTGTTTCGCTATCATTTCCTAAAGAGAGGACCGCTATCAAAAATGGACTTGCCTCAGCAATTCAGGCTTATTTTGCGGATGCAGATATTATTGCTGGTGTAGCCACTGCTGGTATTGCTCAAGGGGCTTTGGTGGCAGACTGGCTCGAATTACCTTTCTGTTATGTACGCCCAGAACCCAAAAAACACGGTATGGGCAATCAGATTGAAGGAAAAATAAAACCAGGGCAAAAAGTAGTATTAGTGGAAGATTTAATTTCTACGGGAGGAAGTTCGCTCAAAGCGGTGGATGCCCTACGGGAAGCAGGGGCAAATGTCTTAGGAATGGTCGCTATTTTTACTTACGGTTTTGAGATTTCAAGACAAAATTTTGCGGATAAAAACCTTAAAGTCTATACACTGAGTGATTATGACACCTTGATAGAGGAAGCTGTAAAAAAAAATTATATATCTGAAAGTCAGTTGATTACCTTACATGAATGGCGTAATAATCCTGCCAAATGGGGCGTTTAGATTTATTGTAGGTTTATTAAGAATCCCTGTGGGCTTGTGTGTCTAAAACGTACAAGTCTTTTTTATTTTCCAAAATATTACCGTTATTTACTTTTTTGAATCTAAAAAATAAATTGTCATGAAAAAAACGATTTTATTGTTATTCCTAACAATGATTTCTTCGGTAATTTTTGCTCAAAATAGGGGTAAAATTTTGGAAGGGAAGCTAATTAAAAGTAGTATCTTGAACAAAGATGTACGTTACACTATTTATCTACCCGCAGGTTACGAAACCTCCGAGCGTAGCTATCCCGTAGTATATCTCCTGCACGGTTACACAGATGATGATACGGGTTGGTTACAATTTGGGGAAATAGACCGTCTTGCCGACGAAGCCATTGCCGATGGAACGATTCCCCCGATGATTATTGTGATGCCCGATGGAGGCGTGAGTTTTTATATGAACTCGTATGACGGAAAAGAAAAGTACGAAGATTTTTTTACCCAAGAGTTTATGCCAAAAATTGAAGGGATGTACAAAATCAAGGCTAAAAAGCAGTTCAGAGGTATTGCGGGGCTTTCGATGGGCGGTTTCGGCTCTTTGAATTATGCCTTGAAATATCCCGATTTATTTGCTGCGGTTGCTCCATTGAGTGCTGCTGTTTGGGACGATAATTCAATTGAGAATTTTCCAAAAGAGGATTATGACCGTACCTTGGGACAACTTTTTGGAAAAGATTTGAAAGGAAAAAATCGCCTCTCAAAGTCATGGTACGATAACTCTGCCCTAAAAATGGTGGAAACAAAATCAGCCGAAGATTTGAAAAAAGTTCGATATTGGATAGACTGTGGCGATGATGATTTTTTGGCAAAAGGAAACTGTTTATTGCATATTACCATGACTGAAAAGAATGTACCCCACGAGTTCCGTATGCGTGAGGGAGGACATACATGGGACTATTGGCGTTCAGGAATTATTCCTGCTTTGAAGTTTATCGGTAAGAGTTTTCATCAATAGGTTATTAGTTCTGTGTTACGAAAAATATCTCAAAAATAGATAGACAAGATTAGACAACTCTTCAAGAGTTGTCTAATCTAAACTCCGTATAACTTGTAGTAAAACCAACAAAGTTTGTTCAGAACTAAAATCATCCTCCAATCCGATATTTTTTCCCTACCAAAGACTGAATATGCCCTTGAAATTCAAGATTCAAAAGTAACGAAGAAAGTTTGGCAACATGAATTTGCGACTGCCAAGCAATGTCGTCAATGTGCATTTGCTGTTTTTGATGAAGTAATGACATCACGGCACTCTCTTCCTCCGTAAATTTTGAAAGGTCAATCTCAACGTTTTTACTTTTACCTTTTTCATGCCCCTCCAAATCCCAATTCAAGGTTTCCACGATGTCTTTGACACTCGTATAAATTTGAGCTTTATTCTCTTTTATCAACTTATTGCAACCTTCCGAAAACGATTTTCCAATCTGTCCTGGCACAGCAAAAACGTCTCGGTGATAGTTATTGGCATATTCTGCCGTAATTAAAGCCCCGCCTTTTGAAGCCGCTTCTACCACAATCGTAACATCCGACATCCCCGCAATCATTCGATTTCGTTGTGG
>JAYUOX010000271.1:0-3853 GCA_043760595.1 Cytophagales bacterium | reverse complement strand
ACCATGTCTAACAAAATAAAACCAATCATTGCCCCAAGTTTAGAAAGCGTTTATGAAGCCGCCGAAAGGTTGCGTGGCATTGCCGTTCATACGCCCTTGACGGAAAATATTATCCTCTCAGAACGTTATGGGGCAAATATTTACTTAAAAAGAGAAGATTTACAAATTGTTCGTTCCTATAAAATTAGAGGGGCATATAACAAAATGTCGAAGCTCTCAAAGGCTGAATTAGCGAAGGGTGTTGTATGTGCCTCTGCGGGTAATCACGCTCAGGGATTGGCGTATGCTTGTCATAAAATGAAGGTGAAAGGGGCAATTTTTATGCCCACAACCACCCCAAATCAGAAGATAAGACAAGTAAAAATGTTTGGGCGGGAAGAGATTGAGGTAATGTTGGTGGGTGATACGTATGATGATGCTGCAAAAGCTGCCAAACAATATTGCGAAGAACATCACGCTACTTTTGTTTCGGCTTTTGATGATATTGATGTCATCACGGGACAGGCAACGGTGGGTTTGGAGATTTTCAAAGATGCTGATGTTAAAATTGATTATATTTTCCTTGCCATCGGTGGTGGAGGCGTTTCGGCGGGGATTTCCACGGTTTTCAAACAACTTTCTCCGCATACCAAAATCATTGGCGTTGAACCTGCGGGTGCCGCATCCATGAAGGCAAGTATTGAGGCGGGTCATGTGGTGGAATTGGAAACAATGGACAGGTTTGTGGACGGTGCGGCAGTGAAGCGAGTGGGTGAAATTCCTTTCCAGATTTGTCAGAAAAATTTGGACGAAATCATCATTGTTCCCGAAGGAAAAGTTTGTACGACCATTTTAGAATTATACAACGAGTCCGCCATCGTAGCCGAACCCGCAGGGGCTTTGACGATTGCCGCTTTGGATTTTATGAAGGAGCAAATTAAGGGCAAAAACGTGGTCTGTTTGGTTTCTGGGGGTAATAACGACATTACAAGAACCGAAGAAATCAAGGAACGTTCATTGCTTTATGAAGGCTTAAAACATTATTTCGTAGTCCGTTTCCCACAACGTGCAGGAGCATTACGCAACTTCCTAAACAACGTTTTAGGACCTGATGACGACATTACATTATTTGAATACCAAAAGAAAACCAACCGTGAATCTGGACCCGTTTTGTTGGGCGTTGAGTTGAAAAATAAGGAAGATTATTACGCCTTAATTGAGCGAATGAAGGCGGAAAATATTGTGTATCAAGAGCTTAATGAACAGCCCGATTTGTTTTCGGTTTTGGTGTAATAGGAATTTATCTACTCTTTACACGTGCAAAAATACTCTTGGCATCTTGATTTCTTTCAAAAAAACCAATGATACCAATCAACATTCCATATTCATCCATTGTATTTTCTTGCCTTGAAATGTGAATCCATTTTTGATAATCATTTTCTAAATCTTCAAAAGTCAGAATGTTATTTTTAAATTCAGATAAATCGTAGATATTCAAAGAAGAATTTTCATAAATGCTCGTGATTTGAACTATTTGACCTTTAAAAATAAAGTCGAATAGTTTAGAAACAACTTCCCAATTTTGAACATAACAATCTTCAATACTCAAATGTCCGTTCTCTTCTTCAAAAACGAATTTTTCGTAGAAAACATCATCGTCTATGAAATCGGCAATTTCATAGTTCTTTGGACTGAAAAAGGAAACATCTATCATTTTTGAAAGTGTATTTTGACGTAAATATTTAAGGTAATTCTTGGGCATCTTAATTTTTTAAACAATCTCCGAAACCCCATACAAAGGAACATTCGTCAACCAATCTTCTTGTCGAAACTTGCTCATAGACGTTCTAATGGCGGTTTTGGGAGCGTATTTTTCTACATAAACCTTCAAACTTTTGGACTTTAAATTTTCTTCCGCTTTTACTTCTATCGGTATAATTTCGTTTTGTGATTGTAGCACAAAATCAACTTCGGCGGTGGCATTTGTGGCAGTCCAATAATATAATTCTTTCTTAATTTTCAATTGCTGACAAACAAATTGTTCCGTCAAAGCCCCTTTAAACTCGGTGAGGATATTATTTTTCTCCAAAAGAATTTTTTGGTCTAAATCAGCGATGGCGTTCAGTAAGCCAATATCAAGTAAAAATAATTTGAAAGCATCAAAATCTGCGTAGGCATTTAGTGGTAAAGTGGGCTTTTCAATTCTATTAACTTTCAAAACCAACCCCGCATCTACCAACCAATTAATGGCAGTTTCAAAATCTTTCGCCCTCCCTCCTTTTTTGATTTGTCCGTAGATAAATTTCCTATTTTCTTTGGCTAATTGACTAATCAAAGCATTCCAAACCAATCTTATTCGGGGTACAATTTCGTTAGGAGCGTGTTTGGCAAAATCATTTTCATAACCCGCAAGAATTTTTTGCTGAATTGCCCTAACCGTTTCTAAATTTTTATTATCAATATAATTTGAAACTGCCTCTGGCATACCACCAATGAAATAATATAAACGTAAAATTTCCACCAATTTTTCATGAAAAATATCAATCAATTCCCAATTTTTATTTTGTAATTGATTTGCTAATTGACCTTCGCCAATATTTTCCAAAAACTCCATAAAACTCATAGGAAACAAGGACATAAAATCAACTTTGCCGACTGGAAATGAATTGTTTTTTTGATTGGAAATACCTAATAGAGAACCTGCCGCTACAATATGATACTCGGGAGCTTGTTCGTAGAAATATTTTAAGGCGGTTAATCCTTTTTCAGCCTCCTGAATTTCATCGAAAATGAGAAGTGTATTTAGAGGGTCAATTTTCTGTTTTACCTCAATTTCAATCACTGCAATTATTCTTTCAATGTTAAAATCGAACAAAAAAATCTCTTTCAATCTATTACTACTTTCAAAATTGAGATAAGCCACATTTTGGAATTCTTGCTCGCCAAATTCTTTCATCAACCAAGTTTTGCCTACTTGTCTTGCTCCTTGAATGATTAAAGGTTTTCTTATTTTTGTGTTTTTCCAAGCTATTAATTCTTGAATTGCTAATCTATTCATGTTGATAATTTTCTGAATTGATTTACAATTTACATTTTTTCCTTTGAAAAAGTGTAGTACCTACACATTTTTTCAAAGGAAAAAATATAGGTTGCTACACTTTTCCAAAGGAAAGTTAAGAATGATTACTATTAATTTGCGTAATTCTGCTTGAAATGAGTAGAAATAAGGAGGTAAATAGGTTTTCAAATCATTGCGAGTTTATGACACAAAGATGTAGCATGAATAATAAAAGGTTGCATTATCATTTGTTAAAAAGCATTAATATTGTGTATTAAAAATCTAAAAATTATGCTCAACGTTGCCCTCATCGGTTTTGGTTTATCTGGAAGATATTTACAAGCCCCATTTTTTGAAGCAAATCCAAATTTCAAGCTCAAAACGATTGTTTCAAACACTCAAAATCCGAAAGATTTTTTCCCATCGGTTGAAGTTGCCCGAAGTTTGGAAGAAGTTTTAGCTGATTCAGATATTGATTTAGTCAGTATTTGCTCGCCAAATGCTACGCATTTTGAGTACGCTAAACGTTCATTATTAGCGGGTAAAAACGTTTTAGTTGAAAAGCCTTTCACTGCCACAGTCGAGGAAGCGGAAGAGTTAATTTTATTATCCAAAAAACAAGGGAAAATTCTATCAGTATTCCAAAATCGCCGTTTTGATTCAGATTTTTTAACGGTTAAAAAAGTGATTGAGAGTAATTTATTAGGTGAAATTCACAGTTTTGAAATTCATTTTAATCGTTTCAAACCCGTTCTAAATCCTAAAAAATGGAAGGAAACTGTTGGGGCAGGAAGTGGGATTATTTATGATTTAGGC
>JAYUOX010000270.1:0-11198 GCA_043760595.1 Cytophagales bacterium | reverse complement strand
TGGTTTAGACAATGTACCAGAACAAAACTGGTCGGATATGCAATGCTCAATTGATGACCCTGATGGGTGCGAAGCCTGCGGGTCTTAATAATTTCAGTTTTTTTTTTGGAAGCCCTCAATTCTTTGGATTGGGGGCTTTTATGGTTTTAGAATCCTGTCATTGCGAGGCACGAAGCAATCTTTTGGATTGATGAGAGGGTATTTGAATGCCTTTCCCGTTAGCAAAAGGATTGCTTCGTGCCTCGCAATGACAGAGTTTAGAGAATGACAGGCGAAAAGAATAAAATTTCAGAAAACTGTCATTGCAAGGCACGAATCGGAGTTTCGCCAAACCAATCTTTTGGATTGATGAAAGGGTATTTGAATGCTTTTTCCGTTAGCAAAAGGATTGCTTCGTGCCTCGCAATGACAGAGTTTGTAGAATAGCAGGTAAGGAGAATAAAATCTTAGAAAACTGTCATTGCGAGGTACGAATCGGGGTTTCGCTAAACCAATTTTTTGGATTGATGAAAGGGTAAAATAAAAATCAATATATAAAGTAAAACGGCAATAAATAATTTTATTGCCGTTTTACTTTATATATTTGCCTGTAATTTTAAAAGTTATGAAAAATGAAATTATACCAACTATTCAAAACTTTTTCAAAAATATAGACATTTTTGAAAGTAAAGAACTATATAATTTGCTCAACAAAAAGTCAGCAATTAAGGAATCTACCTTTCATTGGAAATTGTATGAATTTACGCAGAAAGGGATTTTAGAGAAAGTTGGTCGGGGGAAATATAAATTAGGTGATAGGAAAATATTTAAGCCGATTTTGAATGAAGATACTCTTGAAATTTATCAAAAAGTAAGTGCCTTATTTACTCAAAATATTGACGATTCAATCCGCTTTTGTTGTTGGCATACTTCCGTTTTGAGTGAATTAATGAATCACCAACCTGCCCGATTTTTCACTTTAATTGAAACGGAAAAAGAGGTTATCGACTCTGTTTTTCATGTATTGAGAGAGCAATACGCTGATGTTTTTATTAATCCTTCTGTGAAAGAAATAAATAACTATATCATTGGAAAACAAGGAGTTATCGTAATAAAAAATCTTAAAACCGAAGCCCCGACGCAAGTAATTGAGCATATACCGTCCATCACGATTGAAAAATTATTAGTGGATATTTATTGTGAAGAAAACCTATTTGTAATCTACCAAGAACCCGAAAGGGAAACGATTTTCAAGAACGCTTTTGAGAATTATGTCATTAATGAAAGTAAATTATTTCGGTATGCCCGAAGACGTTGTTCTTTGAGGAAGTTTGAGGAGTTTTTGAGGTATGTGGAGTTCGTGAAAAGTAATGAAGAATAATGATATAAAATAACCTAACCAATTCATGATTAATAGAGAGAGTTTAACCATTGAGTGGCTGAAAGAGACTTCGGCAAAATTTAGAAATACTGATATTATTTTAGTCGAAAAAACCGTAAGAGCCTTATATTTATTAGAGGGTTTAGTAGAAAGTGGTTTGGAGTTCGTATTTAAAGGTGGTACTGCCTTGATGTTAATGCAAGGTGAAGATCCAAAACGACTTTCGATTGACATTGATATTATTTTACCTAAAAGACCTGATAATTTAGCTGAGATATTACCAAAAATTGCCACGAAAAAAGGCTTCACAAGCGTAGAAGAGCGTTTGAGAAAAGTGGATTATGGTATAACGAAGGCTCATTATAAATTCAATTTTGTACCTTCATTTCAGACTATCAAAGATGCTGAATCATCCATTCTTTTGGATATTTTGTTTGAAGAAGTGCCTTATCAACAAGTATGGGAGCAAAATATTAATTCTCCATTTTTGAAAATTGAGGGAAATCCGTTGAAAGTGAAAGTGCCATCTTTTGAGGATATTTTAGGGGATAAATTAACAGCTTATGCACCCAATACAACTGGTATTCCATATTTCAAGGGCAAAAATCAAAAACCGATGGGAATGGAAATTATCAAACAATTATACGACGTTGGGCAACTTTGTTTAGATGTCAAAGACTTGAAAGTAGTGAAACAAGTTTTTGAAAAAGTAGCGACTATTGAATTGACTTACAGGAAGTTATCAATGACTCCTGAAGATGTTTTGGAGGATATTTACCAAACTTCTTTGTGTATAACGTTGCGTGGTAGTGATGGAAAAGGGAATTTTGAAGAACTCCAAAAAGGGATAAAACGCCTTGAAGGTTATATTATTTCGGAAAGATTGAATATAGAAATTGCCATTGTACAAGCCTCAAAAGTAGCTTACATGGTTAAACTTCTTCAAAAAAATGAGGAGATTTTTGTTCATTATAACAAAAGTATTGACTTACATTTGCTTGAAATTAAACAACCTAATAATACAAAACTCAACAAATTGAAACGCATTTTACCCGAAGCATTTTGGTATTGGCATACTGCTTTGGAATTGTAAGTTCACAAAAAACCTTAGTTGTTGTCTGAGCAGATAATTGCGAGTTAGATTCATAAATACCCACCCCCAAATTGCTTTTTACCATTATCTTTTTTAAATTGTTTAAGATTACCACATAAACGATTTAACAACGATAATATGAATCAACGTTACCTTTCGCTTGATATTTTTCGGGGTATTACTATTGCAGGGATGGTTTTGGTCAATACTTCTGGCAATAGTGATTACACCTACTCGCCCCTTCGTCATGCTGATTGGCACGGCTTCACGCCTACAGATTTGGTGTTTCCTTCGTTTATGTTTATTGTGGGTGTGGCGATGCGATTTTCGTTAAAACCCTTCAATTATCAACTCACGCCTGATTTACGGAATAAAATTTTGAAGCGGACTGGGCTTTTGTTTCTGGTTAGCTACCTTATTTTCAATTTTCCTTGGTACGATTTTGACATTTCGCATCTTCGTATTCTCAACGTTTTGCAAAGAATTGCTCTGGCTTTTTGTATTGTTTCGTTTGTAGTTTTGAAAGTTGAACGAAAACATTTGCCTTATTTGGCAGGTGGAATTTTGCTTTTGTATTGGGCGATTATGTGGTTCATGGGCGATAGAGGCGTGGAATATGACCTCCTAAGCAATGCCGAAAGGAAATTAGATTTATTGGTTTTGGGAGCAAATCATCTCTATCACGGCGAGGGCGTAGCATTCGACCCCGAGGGGATTTTGAGTACCCTTCCTGCCTGTGTAAATACGCTTCTGGGCTATCTCACAGGTATTTACCTACAAGAAGCCGATGGAAATTTATTGCCCAGAATCCGTAAAATGGCTGTTTGGGGGATGGGTCTAATCATTCTTGCGATGATTTGGGACACGGTTTTTCCTATCAATAAAAAACTGTGGACGAGTAGTTTTGTCTTGCTAACGGTTGGCATTGATTTGATTATTCTGTCAATATTAGTGTGGATAGTTGATTTTAAAAGTAAAACAAAGTGGACAACATTTTTCCATGTCTTTGGGATGAATTCAATCTTTGCCTACGGGATTTCTGAGTTTTTGGCAATCCTTTTCAATTTGATTCCTGTAAAAGAAGGAGACGGTACGACATCGTTTTATGACTGGCTTTATTGGCACATTTTTCACCCTATCTTCGGGAATTCTAATGGAGCTTTGGCGTTTGCGGTGAGCTTTGTACTATTGTGCTGGGGCTTCTCGTGGGTTTTGTATCGGAAGAAAATATTTTTAAAAGTTTAAAAAATGTTAATGAAATATCTACTAAAAACTCTAATGCTTTGGGCTATTTTTAACAATCCTAATTTTGCCCAAAAACCTCCAAAACCCTTCAAATGTGGTTATCCAACGAAAGATACTACGGAATTGAAGCGGTTTTACAGAAATAATTTGAGCCTTATCGAAGTCAAAAACGGAGAACGAATCGCCAGCGTAGGAGCTATGAATGGCTATCAAGAAGTTCAGATTGCTATTATGAGAGATAGTATCGACTGGACTTTGCAAGATATTGATAGCACTTGTTTGAATCAGGTTGAATTTAATAAAGTCTTCAATTATTACCAAAAAATGAAAGGTTCGTCAATCATTGGGAAGTTTTCGTTAATCTTAGGAGATGAAACAAAGACTAATTTAGCGGAGGATTCTTACGACAGAGTTTTATTGATAAATGTCTATCATGAATTGACGGATAAATCAGCCATTTTGACTGATATTCACCGTGCCTTGAAGAAAAATGGGCGACTCGTTATCATGGAATTTGTAGCTAAAAAGAAAGGACAAAAACGAAAGGATTGTAAGCATATTAGACCCTGGGAACCCGATTTTTTGAAGGAATTGGAGGCACTAAATTTTAAGTTTATTGATAGAAAAAGGCAAAATGAACGGGCTTTACTTTCATTTTATACTTTTGAGCGTATTTGAGAAATATGAAAACAATAATCGAAACAAACCAATTATTCCTACAAGAATTCACAGTCGAAGATTCCCCCTTCATGCTTGAATTACTGAATACGCCCGACTGGACAAGATTCATTGGTGATAGAGGCGTGAGAACTGTTGAACAGGCAGAACAATATTTGCTCAATGGTTACATGAAAAGCTATCAAACGCACGGTTTTGGATTTTATAAAGTGGTCATGAAAGACAGCCATGAACCCATCGGAATCTGTGGAATTATCAAGCGAGATTATTTAGAAAATGTAGATATTGGCTTTGCTTTTTTACCACAATATGTTGGTAAAGGCTACGGTTTTGAAGCGGCTTCTGCAACGTTGAAATATACCCATAAAATCCTGAAAATCAAGCGATTAGTTGCGATTTTTGATTCAGAAAATATAGTTTCGATTGGGTTGATAAAAAAGATTGGGCTGGTATTTGAAAAGATGATTCAGTCGGATAGAGGTGAGGAGTTGATGTTGTTTTCGGGTGAAGGTTGAGTTTTTATAACCCTCCCAAGCATTCAAAACGCTTGGGAGGGTTTAACTTTTTAAAACCGTCTCAAAGCCATCTCCGAAATCGTCTGACCGATTGATAATGAGGCAGTT
Organism: Cytophagales bacterium; assembly: GCA_043760595.1. Classification (GTDB taxonomy): domain Bacteria; phylum Bacteroidota; class Bacteroidia; order Cytophagales; family Spirosomataceae; genus Arcicella. Next base: position 6,199 of record JAYUOX010000270.1, on the reverse strand, counting down.
GCAGCTGGTGATGGAGCATTGAGGATATTGATTACTTTTTCGTCTTCGATGATGGCGAAATCGTCTAAAAGTCCCCCCGTGCGATCACAGGCTTGGGCTCTTACGCCCGCACCGCCTTCGATGAGGTCAGATTCTTGAATGTCTGGGATTAATTCTTGCAGGGCTTTCGTGAAAGCTGTTTTCGAGAAACTTCTGTACATTTCGCCCAATCCCATTTCCCAATACTTTACTGCCACTTTTTGGAACCCTCCCCAAGTGAGGGTTTCCCACAATTCCTTGGCGTTGATGTCCATTTTTTTGTAACCTTCTTTTCTGAACGCCAACACAGCATTGGGTCCCGCTTCTACGCCACCCTTCATCATACGGGTAAAATGCACGCCCAAAAATGGAAAATTAGGGTCTGGGACGGGATAAATAAGGTTTTTGACCAAATAATGTTTCTCGGGGCGAATCTTAAAATACTCACCACGGAACGGGACAATCCTGACATCAATGGGACTATCCTGCGACATCTGAGCTACTTTATCTGAATATAATCCTGCACAATTTATGACCAATTTTGTCTCGTAAGTATTGCGTTCAGTTTTCACAATAGACAACGAATGCCCCTTTGTAATACCCGTAACTTTTTCATTAAATTGTAGGTCAGCTCCCAAATTACGCAGTTTATCTGCCATTTTCTGACTCATCACTTTATAATCCACAATACCCGTTTGGGGTACCCACAAGCCTTCCAAACACGAAACGTAAGGCTCATATTCTTTTACTTCCGAAGCGGAGATTTTACGGACTCCTGCCAAACCATTTTGTTGCCCACGAATAAATAAATCATCCATTTGCTTACTCTGGTCAGTTTTCGTTGCCACTACCACTTTTCCCGTGATTTCGTAGGGGATATTTTCCTGCTCACAAAATTCTATGAGTTGATGATAGCCTTTTATGCAGTTGGTCGCTTTCAACGAACCAGGTTTATAGTACAGCCCAGAGTGAATCACGCCAGAGTTGTTGCCTGTTTGGTGAATGGCTACTTCACGTTCTTTTTCGAGCAATAGAATCTTCATATCAGGGCGTTGTTCCTTGATTCTGAGGGCAGTAGCTAATCCCACAATTCCTCCACCGATGACGATAATATCGTGTTGCATTCTTTTATTTATGATTAAATTTCTGATACAAAGATAATCAAAAAGCCCTGCAAGATGTTTGAAATCTTGCAGGGCTTTTTAGTGAAAATGTATTTTTATTTTACTGGAATTGATTTTATTTCAACATCAACGCTGTCTATTGTTGTGGGCAACCCTATGGCTACTATAAAATCTTTCCAATCATCATCACCGCCAAAATCAACTTTTTTAAAAGTATATACCAAGGTAAGATTAGTCTCTGACAACAGAGCAATGGCATAAAGTTCTGGGTCAGGTATAATTTGTGGATTTGTCTGTTCAGGAGTTATTTCTATTTGAGTTTCATTTGATAAAAATTTCCATTTTCCATTTTCCGTAAAACCTTCCTTAGTTGATTGAGAAGTTCCATCTTTTTTAAATGTAATTTTTGAGCCTGCAAATTCTCTCGAAGCTATATTCTTTGGTTTTGAGTAAACCAATATCGTTTTCCCTCCTCCTTTATATGAAACTTCATCAGTTTGCCAAATAAAAGCCGTAAGCAAATCTGTTTTAGTTTTTGTTGTTCCAGTACCACCCGTTGTTGTTCCTGTACCAGCATTAGCATCATTTGGCGTAATTCTTTCATCACAACTTTGTAAAAGGCTCGCCGTCAATAACAGGCTGATTAATAGTGTCTTTTTCATTGTATTATTGTTATTATAAGTATTCGTTGAGAAATAGTTTTTGTTATTCAAAATATAAAAAATAGTTGTAAATATCTGATAACCAATGTCTTGTAAAATTTTTACCTTAACAACTTACTGACTTAGAACTTAATGATTCCTTATCTCAAATTGGTATCATTAAAAAGGATGTAACAAACTCCGTGGTGGTGGCTGGCAAACCCGAAATAGTCAGTAAATCTGCCCAAAGTGTATCGTTCTTGGTGGCGGCTTTGGTGGTGGTTTCCACAAAATCAAAATGTCCTGCATCTAACTTTATGATGTCAAAAGTACGAATTGTCCCTTTATCCTCAATTAAAATCAATTGTTTTTCATCGGTTGAAAACTTCCACGTCCCTTTTCTATTTTTAACATTAGACTCTATCGCAAAAGTACCATCATTTTTGTAAGTGTCTTTTTGCGTACTAATCTCAGAGGTGAGCGTAAGGGCATTGGCTCTTGAAAACTGTACAATTGTTGTACCCCCGCCTTTTACCGAAACCTCATTATATCGCCAAACCTGAGAAGTCAGTATTTCAAATTTAGTTGGTTCGGGTTCAACTTCTACGAATAGTTTTTGGGGTGTTATTCTTTCATCGCAACTCTGGAAAAGAAATGCGATGATTATAAAACCTATCATTAAAAAATATCTCATTTTCTTAGTTCCTTAAAATCGTTCAGATATTTATATTTATAAAGAAATTTTCGGTAATTTGTTTTCTGAAAAAACTCATTGCTGAAAATTAAACGAAAAATAGATTACATATCGTACCTTTTTCGTTTGGGTTTTAACATTCAACTATCAAAAATTAGTCCTAAAATTATGAAAAATATCTTCTTGTTCTGTTTTTTTATTTTTCTTTTCGCAAATCAACCAATTATTGCCCAAGAGCCAATCAAAAAATATAAACTCCAAATCAGGGCGTATGACTATGAAAGTAAGGACGATTTGGAGGGAACGTACATCAAATTATACAACCTGACCCTAAAAAAATTAGCGGATTCAGCCGTTGTGGTAAGTGGTTACGCAACTTTCACGCTTGAAAGGGGCTATGATTATGATTTGGTCGGACAGCGGGCTCGTTATATGACCCGTCGGGCAAATTTTAATGCGGCTTGTTATAAGCAAGACCCCAAAAAGGTTTTTTGTGTTTCTGGAATTGATATTGAAACTGTCTCGAAACAATCAGACGGGACAGATTTGATAGAGGGTGCTATTGCGATGAAAAAAATCAAAGTTAATGATTCTTTCAAAATAGAAAACATCCGCTACGACCTCAATAAGTGGGAAATCCGTCCAGATGCGGCAAAAGAATTGGATAATTTAGTTCAGATTTTGAGAGATAACCCTGGAATTGTGGTAGAATTAGGCTCACATACCGATTGCCGTGCCAGTGACCCTTATAACTTGAATCTTTCTCAGAAACGTGCGGAGGCTGCGGTAAAATACATCATTGAAAAAGGGAAGATTCCATCAAATAGAATTGCTGCCAAAGGTTATGGCGAAACAAAATTATTGAATAAATGTGATGATGGCGTGGCTTGTTCGGAGATAGAACACGCTATCAATCGTAGGACAGAAATCAGAATTACGGGGTATTTAGTGGATGGTATTCCTGTGGATTTGAAGGGAGGAAGTGCTGTTTCGGGGGATAAGAATTAGATTTTTTACTACGTTGTCCTAACGTCATGGAGGTTTTGAACCTCCACGACGTTGTTCTTTCACGTAAACATCAACTTCACACAAGCAATCAACAACCCCAAAGCCAACATATACCGAAGCGTAGGAATATTGAATTTTTTACTACCATAATACGACCCCAACAATCCGCCAATAATCGTGGCGAAGACTGCCCATTGCATATTTTCGGTCAGATGAATGCCTCCTTTTTGCATTTGTCCGAATAGCCCCGAGAGTGAATTTACGAAGATAAAAAGAGCTGAAACTGCTGCGGTTTCTTTCAAGCTCGACCACCGCATCAAGAGCATCAAGGGACTCAAAATAATACCTCCCCCAATGCCAATCATGCCCGAAAGCAAGCCAATCATGCCACCTGTAAGCAAGCCCGCCCATACAGGAATGGGGCGGATAGTCTCATCTTTTTGATTAAACTGATAAACCATTCGAATGATTGAAATGAGAATACAGACGGCTAATATTTTCTTGTAATCTGAATCTGAAAGACTCATTTTTCCGCCTAAAAATGCCATTGGAACGCTGGCAAGGGCAAAAGGCAAAAATAATTTCATCTTGAAATGCCCCGCCCGATAAAAACCAATAAATGAAAATAAAGACACTGCAAGGTTCATCACCAAGGCGGAAGGTTTCATGACTGTTGAAGAAATTCCCATCAAAGTCATTACTGCCAAATAGCCACTTGCTCCACCGTGACCTACGGAGGAGTATAGAAATGCTACAAGGCTTAGGAGGGTTAGGAGGAGGATTAATTCGTTCATTTATCTACCAAGTACTGTTAAAATATCTTGCTTTTTAACAGTAGCTGTTTTCATTCCAGCCTCAATTTGAGATGCCAACAAATGGTCTTCTACTTGTGCTGATGGCAATTTTTGAGCCTTAATGCCCAAACTATGAGCCAATGAAAGTAACAATTTCATATTTTGATTCGACTGACCTTCTAAAAGAATTGCGTTCATTTTTCTGTGTTTTTAAAAAATATTTATACCAAATTTACTACAATTTTATGATATGAAAAAGCCCATTTTATTCACTACCAATGAATAAAATGGGTTTTTCTATTTGTAGATTACATCGAATTACTTCCCCGCCTTCACCAATTTCACCGTCTTCTTAATCCTATCCGATTTTTCTTCTTTTGATTTCAAAAATAGCAATTCGTTCAGTTCACCCTTACGCCAAGTTTCAATCATATCGTCGTAATGTGGACTGCCTGGATTGCCCGATTGCCCGCCTGGAAAAACGCCGTAACCTTTTGTGGTGTTGTCTTTTCCTAACTGCACCACCATTCTCCAAGATGGTCCTGTGCGTTCTGTGGTGGCATTTACTACGCTTCCGCCGCCGCCAATGTTGATGTCATTTTTGCTCAATGCCTTCAATGGACTCAATCCTCCTTGGTCTAACAAATGGCGTACATCGGTTGATTTATATTCCGACCAAGCCCACGTTGGACTCATCGGTGATTTCCGCCAAATTGTTATCGAATCCATTGCTGCCGAAAGGGTACGACTTGCTAATTCTTCCACGGTTTCCACTTTGTCTTTCGTCGAAACATCATCAAACCATTTTGATTTTGGGTCTTTTTGCATCAATCTCAACGTGCGGTCAGCGGTTGGATATTTCATTGGGATATTTTCGTCATACCCAAATTCATCCTTCCAAATCGCCTCATAGAACAAATCAGACCATGTTTTGAAAATCGTTGGAGCAATTTCATCGGGGTCATTTTTGAATTTCCAAGCCGATAAAACCTTTACCGCTGGCAGTTGTGTTACCGAAGGTGTTTTGATATACGACAACATCGTAGGCAAGAAATCGAATGCCTTGAAATTGAAATTATCATTCTGCATCATTCTCAATGAATCCACCGTTGCCGTTCCTTTTGGCATTTTTTCTAAACGCTCATTAATTCTTCTACCACGCTCGGCTGGGGCAAACTCCCAGTTGATATAATACGGATAGCTTGGGTCTGTCGAAGATTGATTGGCAGAACTCACAAATCCACGGACGGGATTTTTCACGTGTGGATTGTGGGCATGAGGAATAAAAGCGTTCCAATCAGCGGCTTTATCCGTACCGTCCAAAATATATTTTCCTTGCTGACGTGCTTTCAGCGGGAATTTTCCGTTAATCCACATCGCAATATCGTTTTGATTACTCGCAAAAATAAAGTTCTGGGCGGGGGCTGAATAATGCGATAATGCCTTGGTATAATCCTCATAATTTTTCGCACGATTCAACTCATAAAACGTGGTCAATTCCTGTGATTTATCGTGAGCAATCCATCGCAAAGCATGACCCGTTGGGATATTTTTGCGTAACGGTTTCTCATTATCCATATACACTATCGGTCCGTGATGCGTGTAAAGAACGGTATCAATCACCTCCACACCATTTTTGACCTTATATTTTTCAATTCGAGTCGTGATTTTCTTCCATTGTCCATCGTGGAAATATTCTTTTTTCGTAGCATCCTTAAACTTTACTTCGTACCAATCCACCACGTCCGCACCCACATTTGTTACGCCCCAAGCGATGTCTTTATTGAAACCAATAATCACATTGGGCGTTCCTGGCATGGTTGAACCATACACATTTACGTCTGGACTTGTCAATTGTACTTGATACCAAATTGAGGGCAAACTCAACGTTAAATGTGGGTCATTTGCCAAGATTGGTAA
>JAYUOX010000269.1:0-3870 GCA_043760595.1 Cytophagales bacterium | reverse complement strand
CTTGCTCTGACATTGACTTGTAGCCAAACTGTTGAGCCGCCAAAGTAGAAGATGCTTCTTTTACTAAACGTTGCTCAGTTACTCTCTTGAAAGTACCTGGAGTAACAGTTAGCACTTTTGATGCTTCTTTTACTAAAACTTGCTCAGAAGCCGTTTTGTATTCAGCAGGGATAGTCTCCACACGTGAATAGGCAGGCTTAGTCATATACTGCTCAGTCTCTGTTCTGTAAACCGCAGGAACAACTGTAAAAGTTTTCGATGCTGGCTTAGAAACATACTGCTCAGTTTCTGATTTCAATACTGCTGGTACAACTTCTTGTTTCTTACAAGGACTTCCAGAAATCATTGAACCGTCTGTTCCAACGAATGCTTTACGAGAATTGTCCCATGAACCTGCCAAGAATGAACCTGCTGGACATCCGCCCACAAAGATATTCTCAGTAATAGTTCTGTAAGTTGCAGGAATTACTTCCAAACGCTTAGAAGCCTCTTTAACTACATAACTTTCTGTTTCTGTCTTAAATACCGCAGGAACAACTGTTACTGTCTTACCAGCTTCTTTTACCAATACTTGCTCTGAAACGGTCTTATAAGTCGCTGGAATTACCTCCAAACGCTTAGAAGCCTCTTTCACGAGGACTGATTGGGTTTCCGTACCAGAAGTTGCAGGAATGACCGAAAGGGTCTTACCAGCTTCTTTGGCTACGTACTGCTCAGTTTTTGTTGTAAACTGTGCAGGCTTCAAACATTTCGCATAACATTTACCGTTAACGGCGTTAGGCGGGAGGTCATTTTGGGCTAAAGCCATAGTGCTGACCAAACTGAGCGTTACTGCTGAAAGCAGTGAAAAGTTGAGTTTCTTCATTGTTGTTGTTAGAAAAAAATAAATCAGGTGTTAATGGGGGTTTGATTTAATGGACAAATATATACGGGGTTTTGGTAAAATGCAAAGCAATCATACTTGTAAACAAGATAAATTTCTCATTTAAGTAAAATAAGGGTGATACAGTCATAAAAATCAAAATAATTGCTCCGTTTAATGGCGGGGAGCATAATGTAAGGAATACTCTTTTGCAGAGTGTAGAGAGCGGAAGTGATAAATCTTACGTAAATTTGCAGATGTTTTACAAACATTGCAAATTTTTCTTTAAAAATGAAATGCTTTTTTAAATATTTTTTCTGTTTTCGTTTTTAAACTTATCATTTGTTAATTATTTATACAATTTTAACCATGTTTTATTGACATAAATCAATATTTGGAAAGCGGGGCTATGTAGAAAGTACAAAGTATTAAGTCTTAAGTATTTAAACAGAAATGGTGTTCCATTAAACTGTAAAGACCAAATTAAATTTTAGATTAAATCTCCCAAAGAATAGTGATTTAAGAATAAATATTGATTTTTTTTCTTAGGACTTGAGACTTGTTACATAATCCCATTACTGATTTCAAATTATCAAAAAGTACATGAAAGTTACAGAAGCTATCTTTTTGCAAAGCAATACGGACTACGAAAAATGTCCCAAACCTGATAAACCCGAATATGCCTTTATTGGTCGCTCGAATGTGGGAAAATCTTCTTTGATTAATTCAATTGTTCAAAAAAAGAATTTAGCCAAAACCTCGCAGACTCCTGGCAAAACACAATTGATTAATCATTTTGAGATTGATAAAAAATGGTATCTCGTAGATTTACCAGGCTACGGCTATGCGAAGGTCAGTAAAACAGACCGTGAAAAATTTGAGAAAATGATTCACGAGTATCTGGAGAACCGTGAAAACTTACTCTACACCTTTGTATTGGTAGATGTAAGACACGAGCCTCAAAAACTTGACCTTGAGTTTATCAATGCTTTGGGCGAAAGAGGCATTCCGTTTTGTATTGTATTTACGAAGGCGGATAAATTATCAAAAACTGCCGTGGACAGAAACGTTGAATTATACCAACAAAAAATGTTGGAAACTTGGGAGGAAATGCCACAATTTTTTGTAACCTCTTCCGTTAGTGGTAGCGGCAGAGACGAAATCCTTAGAACGATTATGGAATTAAATAAGGAGTTTTAAGTTAGGTATGAGTTGTGAGGTTGTAGGTATGAGGTAAAATGCACAACGATAAATCTCAATATTTCCTTTATAAAGATTTAACCAGTATTTTTGTAAAAATTTTATCAATAAAAATTAAAAACGTGATTTTGTCGATATATTGTTGAGAGTAAATTAATATAAGGTTATGCTTCTCCGAAGCAACATCAATTGTTTTAATTTTTCCTACAAAGGTTGTACTTCTCCGAAGTATTAATTTATTGTTTTTTCACTTCGGAGAAGTGCAACCTTTGTAGAAAATTAAATACATCAGACGATTGCTTCGGAGAAGCACGACCTTATATTTCTTCTTACTACTTCTACAATAATGTTTACAAATCCGAATAATAAAAACACATGGAATTATTAAAAGAAGTTGCGAATATCTCAGGACAAAGTGGTTTGTATAGAATCCTAAAACCTACTCGCACGGGTGTAATCGTGGAAAGTTTGGACGGCAAAAAGGCTCGTTCGGTTGTGGGAGCAAATGCTCGGGTATCGGTTTTGAAGGATATTTCAGTCTATATGGCTAATCATCAGGATAATGCCATTCCGTTGGGAGATATTTTTATGGCTATCAAAAAAAAACACGGAGATAAAGTTGAAATGGCTGTCAAAACGGCTTCGGATTCTGAACTCTTCGATTTCTTAGATTCAGTTGCCCCAGATTTTGACCGTGAGAAGGTATATCCGTCTGATGTGAAAAAGATGATTAACTGGTTTAATATTCTTTCGGCAAATATGCCAGAGGCTTTTGAAAAGGTAGCTGAGGTTGTGGAGGAGAAGACAGAGGAGGCGTAGTTAGTTAATAGTTGATAGAGAACAGATAATAGTTTTCTGTTGATTCATAAAAGGTTCTGTGGAATATTAATCCTACAGAACCTTTTTATTTAGTAGCCTAATTTGTAATTTTCAACTATTAATTATAAACTATTCATCATTAATTATATGAAAGCTGTACTTTGCAAAACTTATGGACCTCCCGAAACCCTTGTGGTTGAGGAAGTTATGTCTCCGAATGCCTCAAAAGGGAAGGTCGTTATTGACGTAAAAGCCTGTGGGGTCAATTTTCCTGATACTTTAATCATTCAAGGCAAATACCAGATTAAACCACCCATGCCTTTCTCGCCAGGGGGCGAAGTGGCAGGAATCATTAAAGAAGTCGGAGAGGGAGTTGAACACCTAAAAGTAGGAGATAAGGTTTTCTCTTTGACAGGTTTTGGAGGATTTGCAGAAGAAGTAGAAGCCGATGCCAAAACGACTCTAAAAATGCCAGAAGGATTGGATTTTATCACGGCTTCATCCGTCATGTACACCTACGGAACGTCCTATCACGCCCTAAAGAATCGAGCGGAATTGAAGGCTGGCGAAACGCTTTTGGTTTTGGGGGCTGCGGGTGGCGTTGGTTTGGCGGCGGTTGAGTTAGGGAGAATCATGGGTGCAAAAGTTATTGCGGCAGCCTCAACGGATGAAAAATTGGAGCTTTGTAAAAAATACGGTGCTTCGGATGTTATCAATTATTCAACAGAAGATTTAAGGGAACGAATCAAGGAAATCACGGGTGGAAAAGGAGTAGATGTGATTTATGACCCCGTGGGAAGTGCTTATACCGAACCCGCTTTTCGTTCCATTGCTTGGAAAGGGCGTTATTTAGTCATTGGTTTTGCGGCGGGTGATATTCCAAGTTTGCCTTTGAATTTGGCTTTATTGAAAGGTGCATCCATTGTGGGCGTATTTTGGGGAGCATTTGCCGCCAACGAACCCAAAGAAAGTATGCAGAATTTTAAGGA
>JAYUOX010000268.1:0-3901 GCA_043760595.1 Cytophagales bacterium | reverse complement strand
TAAGAATCGTTTTGGATGGGTTGCGTGAGGGTTATGTGCATGACATCAAGCCCGAAGGTGTGCGTTCGGCGAAGGAAAATTTTCCATTATTGCACGGTTCAGCCTATTATACGTTGAACAATATTCCAAAAGGTGAAAAGGCAAATATTGCTTTGGTAACACCTAAAACCAGAGAAGAAAGAGAGCGTGTGGATGCAGGGGCAAACGCCAATTCACCCGATAATCAGATGAAAGAAGCCATGCCAACAACGGCAGGAGTAGCGAGTTCGACGAAAGGAAAAGCCAAAGCAAAAACCCCTACTGTAACGCCCTCAGCGATGAAATCGGCAATAATTACGGATGCGGAGGCAACAAAATTATTGACAAAACATACTTGTTTAGCTTGTCATAAAGTAGGCGAACGGGCAGTTGGACCTTCGTATAAAGAAGTAGCGAAACGTAATTATACCAACGAACAAATTGAAGCCTTAATCTACGAACCAAAACCAGAAAACTGGCCCGAATTGACCCCAATGGCACCCATGACCCACGTGCCAAAAGGAGATGTGAAAAAGATTGCGGCTTGGATTAATTCTTTGGGGGGGAAGTAGAGGTTGTTAGATTACTGATTATTCAAGTTAAAGTTAAACCACAGATTGTACGGATTAAAACGGGATTTACACGGATAAAATTTAAAAAATCTGTGTAAATCAGTAACATCCGCAAAATCTGTGGTCTAATTATTTTAATCAGTTCGCAAAGATTTCACAGGATTCTCCAAAGCCACTTTATAAGTCTGAAATGACACAAACACAATAATTACCAAGCAAAATACAAATCCAACAGCCATAAAGAGAGCGTTTCCCATTTTATCAAAGCCTTCAAGGAAAAATTTGGGATTACGCCTGGGGAGGTTTTGGGGACTTAGTTTTTCTGAAATATTCCCATCTTGTATTTTCTCATAATCAATACTTTTTTATCCAATTGCTCAGGATTTGGATAGATATTTACTTTCACCAAAGGATGCAAATAGTCAGATTTCAAGACTGCTTTTTGTGCTACCATAATTTCTTTATTACGATTTATCGCAAAATTCATGGCTCTGTACTGATACAAAATGATGTAGGTAAAAAATAAAAATATTACTGTGAAACGAAGCGCTAGGGTTAGTGGTTTTGACTTGATTTTTGTGTATTTTAGGTTAATCATTATCGAAACGATAAATATTAAAACGAAAGGTAAACTTAGTGTGCAGTACCGTTTTGAAAGTGCCTGTTCTAAACCTTCTGAGGCTCTACCATAAGCGACCAAAAGACTACTTAACAAACCAAAAAGCCCAAATACAGCCAAAGGGGCTGTATTTTTCAATACTTTTTTATCATGCACATACAGGTTATATGCAGCCAAACCAATAGAACAAAGTTGAAGAATAGAAAGTAAAATTGCTACGGAGACAGTGGAGGTAAAATTAACAGAAAGAAATACCAAACAATAAGGGATTATTTTGAATAAATTAAGTGTCCTTCCTGTAATATTAGAGGTTGATTCGTAATCTTGAAAATAAAAGAAAACGTGTATCAGAAAGAGAATGAGGACTGGCAGTAAGTAAGTAAGTAAGTAAGTAAGTAAGTAAGTAAGGCTTTGGTCTATTTTCGAGGTATGTTTGGATGAAATGATATGTGATGATAACACCTACACATACCCACGCAAGGAAGCCCGTAGCATAAGAAAATGTAGCAATATGAGCAAATACACAGGCTTTTAAAACATTTTGCCAAGATAATTTTTGTAAAGAAATAAGGGCAAAAAAGGTAGCTATAACGGATAGATAGTAGTTTAAAGCAAAGCCCATGATGATATTTTCATAAGATTTGAATGAAAATACCATGATTAATACTATCAAGAACAGTAGATTATTGCTTAGGTTTGTCTCTATTGAAATCAGGCTTTTCACTTTGTTTTTAAAGACTTTATAAAAACCGAACATCAATACTATATTGAATAAAATTACATAAAAACAAGTCCATTTAGTCAATAAAATAATACCAACGTTGATGAGCCGTGGGTAAAATATTCGACATTCATTGTGGGGCAAAATAAAATCTTGCCAGCGGAGTGTATTATTGTAATATCGTTCTACAAAAAAAGTTAAATCCCATTCATCAAAGATGGGGATATTTTGGATATTGACGTACAAAAAAACAATTAGGCATATAAAAAGCCCGTATTCGATTAATGATGGGTATTTTGAGTTGGTAAAAATTGTGGTCATTTATGGTTTTTTATGCAAAAATAGGGGGGGGAATATTATTTTACAGGTGTTAGCGTTGAGAGAATTTCTATGACTTCATCATGGTATTTTTTTTGATAATCAAACCTAGCTGCAAATTTAAAATAATCACTGTTATTTTCTTTAACATATAAATCACCAAACTCTTCTTGATAACCAGGAGTTTTTAAAGGAGAATCATTTTCATAATATAATTGTCCCCAATAAAAAGCACCTATGACATTCCCTTTTAAACAAAATAAAGTTTTATTGGCAAGGTATTTTGTTTTAAAACCGATTACTTCAACAGAATCAGGAAGTACCTTTAAAACTATATTAGGGTAGTAAGAATACATTACATTGTTTACATAATGACCACTTTGAAAAAAGACCCCTCCATTCATACGATTTTTAATATACATATAACCATTATCACTTTTATCAACTATTTGCCCTTCTAAATATAGCTCTGAAAATCCTAATTTATAATCTGCATTAATATTTAACATACTCCACTTTGGAGAACTATTTATACAATCCTTAATATTCGAAGGCTCAATTACCTTACTTTTGCAAGCTAAAAGAACGATAAAAAATGCACAAAATATGTATATCTTCATAATCTTTTTGAATGGATTATGAGTTCTTTTAAAACCCATAATCCATTTGTTTTATAATTTAATTACCTTTATTGACTCTCCTAAATACCCATTATTTACTTTACAAATGTGCATTCCATTTGATATATTAGTAACATTAATTTTGACTTCATTTTTGCCAATAATGCCATTATGTTGAATTTGCTTCTCTAAAATACCATTCATATCAAATAATTCAATTGATACAATTCCATCATTAATCAAACTAAACTCAATTGTGATAAGATTTGTAGCTGGATTTGGATAACCATGCAGCTTTAGCCCAGAATCTTCTTCTAATACAGTTTCAGTTATAGCTGATTGTCTCATACTATTAGCTGCTGTAATAATTCTTGCTGAAACATTTGAGCCATATTTTGCTTCGAAGCCAGGATAAAAAGTAACTGACGAACCCGCTTTAAAAGCACAGGTAACACCATTTTCAACTTCAAAACCTCCACGATTTTCTAAATTTACAGTCCAAATTAAAAGTGGACGGTCTAAACGAATATCACCTACTAAGATTTGCCCCTTTTCTACATCGGGGTTTGTAAAGATACTTGCAGTTCCCCTTGTAAAATAATGATAATCATAGGGATAAGCTGTGTCAGAAGCTCTAAATGTAACGCCATTGTCCCCATCTAAAACAACTCTATTCCTATCCGAATACCAAACATCCCAATTTCTATTGATACCTCTTTGTTGTAAATAAGGAGGTGCTGGAATACTTCTACCAGTAATTGTTGATGTAGAGTTATTGCTATATCCTGGTAATATTGCATTCCAATTAGACAATGATGATTGAATACCTGTATTAAAATTTTCCCATCTTTGCCAATAACTATCAACGTTAGCATGATGCAGGAAAAATACAGGATCATTCGGGGATACTGCTACTAAGGTCATAGGATAACCGCAATAACCATGAACGCTACCATGAATACCCTCTAATCTACCATTAAAACTTCCAAAATTAGAATCCCCTAAAATACTATTCATAAATGGAATGTCAGGA
>JAYUOX010000267.1:0-3903 GCA_043760595.1 Cytophagales bacterium | reverse complement strand
TCATCATTTGAAATATTCACAACATCTTCCAAAACCACGCCGTCAATCACCCAAAGCGGTTTGTTTTCACCCGTGATAGAAGTTGCCCCACGAATTCTAATTTTGGGAGCCGTTCCAAATGTACCCGAAACGTTCTGAACCGAAACCCCAGCCGCACGACCTTCGAGCATACGCCCAACGTCAATCGTACCTGCGAGTTTAATGTCTTCCGCTTTCAGTTTGACGGCTGCCCCTGTGAAATTAGCACGGTCAATTTTCTGATAACCCGTTACGATTACTTCGTCAAGAGCTTTTGTATCAGGCTCTAAGGTTACGTTGATTTTGGATTGTTTATTTACGGCGACTTCTTTGGTTTCAAAACCAATGGCAGTGAAAACCAAGGTAGCACCATCTTTGACTTTGATGGTATATTCACCGTTTACATTGGCAGCTACTCCGTTTTTAGTTCCTTTCTCTCGGACGGCAGCCCCTGGGATAGCCATTCCATCATTGGCGGCTTCGGTAATTTTACCAGAGACGGTAACTTCGAGGGTACTATTTTTGGCGGGTTCTGATTTAGCATGAACATAATTTGACCATAAAACCAAGCAGAAAACGATTGGATTTAGCCATTTTATGTTGAACAGAGTAATGTTTTTCTTCATAATGATTATTGATTGTAAAAGTTAAAAGGGGGTACATTCTACATATTAACGAAAAGTGTTTATAATTAAGTCGAATATATTAGAAAAAGTTTAAAATATGGTGAAATTGTGTGGTTTATTGTTGTGGGAAACTCAGTCTCATGCCACAGGCTAAACATGGTCAAGCACTTTATTTTAAAATAGGCAACAAAATTTATATATATTTATGTATATACGTTAGCTGTTTGAACATTTTTTATTTCTATAATGTTTTTATTGAAGTACTTGTAAAACAATAAGTTAAGTGTTTTCTAACATAAACTCAGAATAATATTTTGTGAAAAATAAAAATTGCATTTACTTTTTAAATTTTGATGCGATTATATTTTCTCACTCTAAATTTCTCAAACAGACATGATTATCATTAGTTCCATTTAGCACTAAACCACATTATTTCTAATTATGGCAATATAAAATACACTTCCCTAAAATCTAATGTTATAAAATTGATTTTTAATAATTATATTTGTAAGGTTTTCTTAACACAATTTTCACATTTTAATCATCAACAACTAATGACAAAAAGAATACTAATGAGTATTGTTCTATTCTGTATGTGTGCATTTCATGTAATGGCACAAGATAGAACAATCACAGGAAAGGTAGCCTCCTCAGAAGATGGATCGGCATTGCCAGGCGTAGGTATAACGGTGAAGGGGACTTCACAAGGTACTACAACAACTAACGACGGGTCGTACAAAATAAGTGTAAATTCAAATGCTACACTTGTATTTAGCTTCGTCGGATTCACGAGCCGTGAAGTAAAAGTTGGCTCACAGTCAGCAATCAATGTAGAACTTCAATCAAATACATCCGCTTTGAATGAAGTAGTTGTAATTGGTTACGGACAACAATCAAAAAAATTAAGTACCCAAACCATTTCTACTCTTGATTCAAAAGCAATTGCCAACCGACCAGCACTTTCGCCGCAAGAATTATTGCAAGGTCAAGCAGCGGGTGTTCAAATGGTGGGTTCTTCGGGTTTATTAGGAGCGAATCCAGTTATTCGTATTAGAGGAGCGGCTTCTATCACAGGTGGCGGACAGCCTTTGTTTGTGGTTGATGGTGTTCCATTAAACGATGGTACGCTTTCAGGTGGTCAAGGTGGAGGATCAGGATTGAATCCATTATTGAACATCAATCCACAGGATATTGAATCAATGTCGATTTTAAAAGATGCAGCGGCAGTTTCAATTTATGGTTCAAGAGGTGCAAATGGTGTTATCTTGATTAATACCAAAAAAGGAAAGGCTGACAGTAAGACTCAAATTAACTTTGATACCTACACGGGTGTTTCTGACCCAACGAGTTTGATTCCGATGATGAACACCACTCAGTTTGTAGGTTATGTGGGAGAATATAGAGCCGCCAGAGGTCTTGCCCCAGTAACATTGAGCGATGATTATTTTGATTGGCCCACGAATGTTGTTCAGCAAGGTCGTACCAATAACGTAAGTCTTTCGGCAAGAGGTGGAAGCCAAAACACAACATTCTTTATTGGAGGAACTTATGCGACGGAGTCAGGTTTTACGATTGGAAATGACCTTCGTCGTTTGGCAGGACGTTTGAATTTGGAGCATAAGGCAACTAAATTTTTAACGATTGGAACAAATCTTTCGATTTCTAACGTAACGATGGATAGAATAGGTGCGGAAAATAGCACTTTCGCTCCTTTAACTTCAGCTTATTTGCAATTACCAAATGTACTACCACGTGATGCTGCGGGTAATTTCCGTAATACTGGTTTTATTCAAAACGTTATCGGAATTGAAGCACTAAATACCAATCGTTTTGTATCAAAAAGAACAACTGGAAATGTTTATGCCGATTTCAAAATCATGAAAGATTTGGTTTTCAGAACTGACTTTGGAATGGACTATAATGCAGGAGATGGAAAACAACGACAAGTCGATTTGTTTACGCCAACAGGTTCGGCATCAAGAGATTTTCAATATGATAGTAAATGGCTCACTACCAATACTTTAAAATACAATAAAGATTTTGGTAAAAGTACCATTGGCGTGTTGGCGGGATATAGCTTTGAGACTGCTTTATTCGATAGAATCTCTGTTTCTGGTACTGGCTTTGCTTCTGATGGTCTCCCAAATGTTGTTTCAGCAGCCACTCCAACCGCAACTATTGAGGAGCGTTCGGAATGGGCATTAGAGTCGCAGTTTGGACGTTTTAATTATGGATATGACAATAGATATTTGTTTGAAGCATCAGTCAGAAGAGATGGTTCTTCAAGATTCGGTGCTGATAATAGATTCGCCTTGTTCTATGCAGTAAGTGGTGGTTGGGTTCTTTCAGAAGAGAAATTTATGAAAAATCAGAACTTTGTTAACTTCTTAAAATTTACGGCAAGTTACGGTACTGCTGGAAATGACAGAATCGGAAATTTCTCATCACTTGATTTATATGGTGGTGGTGTTCTTGCCGACTATGCAGGTTCACCAGGTCTTCGCCCAACGCAAGTACCAAATAGAAGTCTAACGTGGGAAGAAACAGCTCAATTAGACATTGGTTTTAGTTCAACTTTCTTCAAAAATAAATTCAACCTGTCGGTCAATTATTTTGATAAAATTACATCAGGAATTTTGTTGAATGTGCCATTCCCATTTACTACTGGTTTTGCGAGTGCCTCTAAGAATGTTGGTAAAATGCAAAACAGTGGTGTTGAAATTGATTTTAACGCTAACATCCTTAATCAAGGCGACTTCAAATGGAGCTTAGGATTTAATGCGACATACTTGAAAAATAAGGTATTAGAACTACCCGAAGCATCAGTTGACCCAGACGGCAATAGATTTGTTGCTGGTTCTGGAGCACAACGAGCAGTTGTTGGAAGGTCATTAAATGAGTTCTTCTTGGTTGAAGCCATTGGGGTTAATCCAACATCGGGAGATTTGGAATGGAGAACCAAAGAAGGAAATGCTACCACTACTTACTCGGCAAATAATAGAATATTCGCAGGTTCAGCCATTCCTGAATGGACGGGAGGTTTGAATACCAATATGTCATACAAAGGAATTGATGTAAGTGCTCAATTCAGCTATTCTTATGGCAATAAAGTACTGATTGACGGTTTGCGTTTCACTGATAATATGAGTGCAACCGCAGGTTTCAACAAATCAACTGATGTGTTAAACTACTGGAAAAAGCCAGGGGATGTGGCTTTTGCTCCAAAATTATCAAGCACAACTGCACCATTATTTAATCA
>JAYUOX010000266.1:0-3904 GCA_043760595.1 Cytophagales bacterium | reverse complement strand
CTTATTATCTGCCCGTTCTTAAATATTGTAGGTTCTACTATGATTTATACGGGAACTAACGTCGTGGAGGTTCAAAACCTCCACGACGTTGATTGTCTAATAAGTTTTCCGTATAAATTGTAGAAGAACCATATTGTAGAGTGCGATATAATTTGGTGGAATTAGATTTGCCAACTTTTCTGAGGGTTGGTAAATCTGGGGACTTTCGATTTTCGGAGTTTAATTGTCCGAAAACCATCAAACCTTCAACAAATAATCCGTCAATTTTCCTTCCAAATCATTCACCGATAAATTCCTGAAAATCCCGCCGTGAGAGACGAAAGATATTTCTCCTTTTTCTTCTGAAACTACGATGATGGCGGCATCGGTTTGTTCGCTCATGCCAAAAGCAGCACGGTGTCTGAAACCCAAAGTAGGCGAAATTGTGCCACTTTCTGAAACGGGCAACATACACCTCGCCGCCGCCAAACGTCCATCTCTGATGATTACTGCCCCGTCGTGCAGAGGAGTATGTTTATCGAAGATGCTCAAAATCAAGCGTTTAGAAACTTCTGCATCAATCACATCACCCGAATCAATGAACTTTTTGAGGTCGTCTTCATTTTCAATTACGATTAATGCCCCCGTGCGAGTGGTTGCCATCGTCTTGGTTGCTTCCAGAACCGATTGCAACGAAGAAACATTTTCTTTGGTGGATTTTGGGGTATAAAATTTCTTAAAAAAAGCATTCTCTCGCAGGGACGTTGAACGTCCCAAGAGCATCAAAAAACGTCTAATTTCTTGTTGGAAAATGATTAATAATGCCAGTACGCCCACATTCATAAACTGTCCAAGAATGGCTGATAACAATTCCATTCCTAAGGCTTTGGCAACTAAATAGACCACATAAATGAGGATATAGCCAAAGAAAACTTTATTGGCAATACTCCCCTGAATCAGTTTATAGACCTGATACAAGAGAAAAGCGACAAGAATTATGTCTAAAATATCAATCCAATCAATCGTTAAAAATCCTATTTGCATAATATCAGTTATCAATTAACAGTTACCAATTATCAATTTATTTGGAAGATTAATCCTCCTCTGTTTCTCCCTATACCCTTATTCCTAATAACACATTTGCATCAAGACATATTTTTGCAAATTCGTCCATTCTCGAAGGTTCGCAAACGCCTGGGAAATCGCCTTTTTTGTCCATCATATCCGTAATTACTTGACAATGAAGGTGTGGAGACCAATTTCCGTTGATGGGATAGTTGCCAAATTCTGCTATTTTATCGCCCGCTTCGATGTTTTTTCCTTCATAAATGCTTTCGAGACATTCCAAATTTAGATGCCCGTAGAGGGTATAAAATATTTCGTTTTCTAAAATATGTTCCAAAATAATCGTTGGACCGTAATCCCCGATGTTATCATTATTGGCAAAACTGTGAACTTTCCCTTTCATGGGTGCATACACAGGCGTACCCGCTTTTGCCCAAACATCTACACCCAAATGAATGGAACGGGGTTCGGCGGATTGTTGAAAATGTTGGGTGGTTCTATAAATATAACGATTTTCTAAATAACCTCCAACCGCACAGACGGCATTAGCGTCCTTAATTTTCCGAGAAACGTATTCATCCATCACCTCAACATTCAATAAATCCAAGGAATGAAGGTCAGTGTTATTTTCAGTAAGGTCAATACGAAAGACAGTATCTTTCTGAAAATCGAAAGGCACGATTGGATGGAATTTGTGGTTTTTTAAAAACATAATTGTTGAAGTTTGAACGGGCGGCGTTCCGCTTTTTGATTTGTTGTTAAAATAATGATTGTGAATTTTTCAACAATTCAACAACTCAACAATTAATTCACGCCCAAACCTGCGTTCCCTCCGTGCAGTTTTTACACATTTCAATTTCTGAGCGAGAACGAATGAGCGTTTTTCTAAATGTTTGATAATTTTCCCCAAACCATAAGTCCTTGAAAGTCTGGGTTTTCATGTCTCCTAAGCGATAATGTGCATCTTTATCAAAACAACACGGCACAACTAAACCGTCCCAAGTAATTACGCACGAATGCCACATTTTCCAACAATGATTTACTAATTTATTCTTGATTTTATAGCTTCCATCTCGCTGTTTTGTATAGCGAGAATATTCATCAATGGTCGGAATTAAGTCAGAACCTTGTTCATAATCATAGATTTGGGCAGTTTTCAATCCCACTTCATCAACGCCCAATTCCTTCGCTAATTCATGCACTTCAGCAATTTGATGTTGATTGGGTTTTACGACCAAAAACTGGAAAACGATGTGAGGAGTAGATGATTTTAACTCCTTTTTCCATTTTATAATGTTGCGAGTTCCTTCAATAACCTTCTCTAATTTACCCCCAATTCTGTATTGTTCATAAGTTTCTTGGGTTGTTCCGTCAATCGAAATTATCAATCTGTCCAAGCCCGATTCTACGGTTTTTTTGGCGTTGGCTTCCGTCAAATAATGGGCATTAGTAGATGTGGCGGTATAAATGCCTTTTTGAGATGCGTAACCTACTAAATCCAAAAACTGCGGATGCAAATACGGTTCGCCTTGAAAATAGAAAATTAAGTAGAGTAAAGTGTCGGCTAATTCGTTAATGGTTTTTTTGAATAAATCGCCCTCCAACATACCCGTCGGACGAGTAAAAGACCGTAGTCCACTTGGGCATTCGGGGCAACGGAGATTACAAGAAGTAGTAGGTTCAAAAGAAATACTGAAAGGCAATCCCCATTGCGTGGGTCGATTGGTAATTTTAGAATTATAAAAACCAGAAACCACCTTCAAACCATTCCAAATGCGTTTTGGGGTAAGTTTAGAAGCAAAGTTTAGTCCATCTTTGAAGTTTCCGATCATGTAAATCGTTTTGAAAATATAGTTGCAAGATACTTTTAAACGGTGGAAATGGCAAATTTGAAAAGACATGAATTGAAATTGAGAATATTTTATCATAGACTATTCTAAATTTCAATTAATGCCATGAACGCTTGAAAGTACGTATATTAAATGCCTTCTGATGCTAAAAATTTATGCGGAAAAGATGAAAATAGGGTAGTTTATCCGATAAGGTATTTGCTTTTCGGGAATTTGCTCAATAGATAAATCAATAAAAAACTAATCAATAAAGTTAATCCAGCTTGCAAGAAAATCCCCGAAATCGGAGGATTCCAAGCCCAATTAATGCCAAATTTTCGAGAAAGAGTGGTAATGATTTGTAGATGGCAAAGATAAATTCCAAAACTAAATTTATCCAAAGGATTCATAATTTGAGGCAGAAAATCTACGTTAAAAGTTTCCTTGAAAAACATAAAAATTGAAATAGACATCAAAAACACACTTGGGCTAAAATAATCATAGAAAAACATATCTAATTTGCCAGTGGTTTTTACCAAAAAATAGCTCCCAAAAATCAAAAAGACATATCCGATTATAAACACAAAAAGATACCAGAATCTATTGATGTTAAATTGCTTATTTTTCAAAACATATCCCGCAACAAAATAGCCAATGTACCCAAAAAAATTCTGTAAATCATGATAAATTTGAATTCCCAAGGGTCTTTTTATTAGATGAATTATACAACTCGCTGTAAAGCAAAATCCTAAGAAAATATAAATTTGAGATTCGTTAGCCTTTAATAACCAGTTGTTTAGAAACGGTGTGACTAAGTATAATCCTAAAATCATATAAACAAACCAAAGATGTCCGTAGAGGTAATTTCCACCTGTAAAATACTGGGTTAAGGCAGTTTGAAAGGAGTAGGGTTTTGTCTCGAAATAATTGTGATAAAGCACATAAATAATAACCCAAAGCGTAAAAGGAACCCAAACTCGAAGAAATCTTTTTTGGATAAAACTAAAAAATTCAATCTCTTTTCCCAACAA
>JAYUOX010000265.1:0-11322 GCA_043760595.1 Cytophagales bacterium | reverse complement strand
GTGCAGCACTCAGGCGTAACCGTGTCAAATTTTCTGACAATACCAAGGCAAACATCCGTATCCGAATTGTCGATAGTCTTCAAAATAATCTTTCCCTCGAATTCTACTTCCGTGATGCTCTTCGTTTCGTCGATATGGGAGCAGGTAGAGGCTACCACAAAGGCACAAAAATAGGTCGTACTACCATCAGCACCATTTTACGCAAGAAAAAGAAGATTCTTAATAAGCCTCTATACTCCCGTTTAGCAAGCCTTCAAGAAGGAGTAATCTTTTCAATGATCGAAGAATTCACCGCAGAATTACAAACTACCAACCAAAATGGCAATTAAAACCGAACGCCTCCAACTCCGAGTTGACATCGACACCGCCGAAGGTGTGCGTAACCTTACCGCCCTTCAAGAGAAATACGACCTTATTATTCAGAAAAATAAGGAGGCAAAAGGTGACGAAAAATCCACCACTGCCAAACAAGCACTCGAAGCAAAAGCAGCTCTCGACAAAGAACGAGAGGCGATGGGATTAGTGGGTCTTACCCTCAAAGAATTAAAAAATTATCAACGTGAACTCAACAACGAAAAAAACCGCTACAACGAAGGTACAGACCAATATAACAAGGCAAACACCAACCTTAATATCGTCAAAAACCGTATTAATGAACTTACTTCTACGCAACACAGCTATAATCAAGAACTTCTCCAAACCGTCAAAACACAGGGCATCGAAGGAACTTCCTTGACACACCTGAGAGAATACTATAAATTATTACAAAAAGAAATCCAAGATACCTCCGAATTTGAATCAGAAGCAAACAAGAAACGCATTGCTGATGCCCAACAAACAAAAGCGTTAATTGATAAAAAAGACGGAGAAGTCACAGGCACAACTTCATTTTTTGGACAAATTAAAGAACAAATGCCATCGGCAGTGGCAGGAGCGTTCGGAGGAATGTTTGTGGGTTTGGCGGGCATGGCAGCAGAAGTTATAGGCGGAGCATTTGCCTCTGGGATTGATGCCGTAAAAAAACGTGCAAGAGATATTACAGATATTGAAGTATCTCTCAACACCACCCGTGCCAATGCAACTAAAATTAGGGGAGAACTAAACGATATTAAAACCGAATCTTCGGTTGATGACCTCAAAAAATTAGTCGTTGCAGCGGGTGATTTGAATGTAGCAGAAGCAGATATAAAATCGTTCGTAACCGAAGCCGATAAAATTGGCGTTGTCATGAGTTCTGATTTTGGTGGATCGGTCGAAGAAGCGGTCACCATGATTGCCAAACTCAAAGGTGAGTTCAAAAAAACACGGGAAATGAATTTCCCCGATGCCATCGCAAAAATTGGATCAACACTCAAGCAATTAAACCTTGATGGACCTGCCAGTACGCAAGGAATCACCGACTTTCTAAAACGTGTAGGAGCTATTCCCGATGCCATCAAACCTACTTTACCACAACTCGCTTCCTTCGGAGCAGTCTATGAAGAAGCTAACCTTTCAGCCGAAATATCGGGTTCGGGTTTCACAAAAATCCTTACCGTAGCTGCCAACAATGCAGCTTTGTTCGGTAAACAAATGGGTATGACCAAAAAGGAAATTGAAAACCTGATCAACACCGACCCTAATCAATTTGTTATCAAATTTGCTGAATCGCTTAAAGGATTATCGGGTACGGATACAGCTAAATCGTTAAAAGCGGTCAAGTTAGAATCTGACGAAGTGTTTAAAGTCGTTGGTATATTAACCGATAATATCGGCAAACTTACCGAAAAACAAAAATCAGCTAATCAAACTTTCAAAGAAGGTACGCTCACGACCGAAATATTCAACAAATATTTGGATGATGAAGCGGGGAAAATCTCCCAAATCGGCAAAGCCTGGTCCAGAGTTGGAGCTTCTGTTGTGAATGTATTGGCCAAAATTTCAGGACCTACCATTTTGTGGCTTGCCAACATGAGCGAAAAAGGCAAATCAGTGGAAGATACCTTTGCAGAACAGTCAAAAAAGAGTGCAAAATTAGAATCCACTTTGCCAGGCTTAATTACTAAATATCAAGAGCTTTCACGTGATAGCAATTTGAGTGCCGAAGGTCAACGGGAACTCAATAAAGTCATTGGCGAGATTGGACAAGTTGTGCCAGGGGCAATAACAGAATTTGATAAATTTGGACGGGCAATGTCGGTCAATCTTGGTCTTGTCAATGAATTTGTAAAAAAACAAAAGCAGGCATCAACTGTGGCAAGGGATGAATTAGCCGATTCTCGTAGGAAAGAAATGGCAGATAATACAAAACACATCAAACTCATTCAAGAGCAATTGAAGACGGGTAAAATAAATGATTATGAAATAGGAATTTACACCAAAACAATCAAACCAAGACCAATTACTGATGCTGAAATCAGAAAGAACCAGGCTGATTTAGCCATGTATCAAAAGAAAAACAAAGAAGCCTACGACGATTATAAATTATTATATTCAAACGCTCCAATATCACCAACCAAAACCGCAACAGACCAACCACCTAAAACGGACGGAAATATTCCCGTTGACCAAGGAGCAGCCGACAAACAAAAAGCCGCTCGTGAAAAAGCCCAACGAGAAGCCGATGCACGTCAAAAATATTTGGATGAATCCACTAAACAAATGCTTGATTTACAAGCAAAATTGGCTTTTGAAGAACTCCAAGCCACTGCCGATGCCGAAGAAAAACGTATCAACGTCGTCAATAAAAATGCCGAAGATGAGCTGAAACGCATTGAAACGCAGTTCAAAAATCAAAAAGGTGTTGTTCTGAAACAGTCTCAGTTGTCGCAGGAACAAAAAGACCTGATTCAACGTGAACGCCTACAAATTGAACGCAAACAGGAAGCAGAAGCCGTTGCTATCACGGATGAATTTGCCCAAAAAAGAGCGGCTCAAATTCAGGAGCAAACCAACCGTGCCATTCAAATTGCCCAAGATGGTCGTAAAAATTCGTTAGATAATACCCTAAAAACCGCTACAAAAAACGGTGACAATTTAGGCGTTTTCAATGCCAAATACGACATCATCGGTGCAAACGAATCACAAGATTTATCCAGTCTTGATGCCAAATTTCTGAAAGAAAAAATAGCCCTCAAAGATAATAAAGAGGCTCTTTTACTCTTAGAAAAAAACTATGGTGATGAAAGGGAACGCATCACTGCCAAGGCAATCGCCGACCGTGCTTTGCTCATTCAAGAGACTAACAAAAATGAGTTAGATACCGCCAAAAAAGAGAATCTTAAAAAATTAGGCTTAGACGTTACCGAGGCAAAACAGAACGGAAAAGACCCAAAACAGGCTGAATTAGCCTTGTTAGACGGGCAAATGGCTCAGGAACTTTCGGTAGTAGGCTTAACCGAAGAAGCCAAAACCAATATCGTTAGAGACTACGCCCTCAAACGCCGAGCCATTGAAAAAGAAGGAGCTGAGCGTACCGCAGAAACCGCACTCGAATATTTCGGAAAAGCATTCAATGCAATCGGTAATATTGCTAAAACCATTGTTCAAAATCGCTCCATTGATGAAGAACAACACTACAATGATAACGTCCGAAGAATAGATCAACAAGCCGAAAGAGGCATTTTAACCGCTCGCCAACAGACCAAACAAAAAATGGCGTTGGACAAGGAGCATGACAAAGCTCAGCGTAAAATCAAATTGGAGCAATTCAATCTTGACAAAGCGGCTAACATGGCTAATATTGTTATCCAAACAGCATTAGCCGTTATGAAAGCATCTCCAAACGTTCCTTTGATGGTTGTTACGGGCGTATTAGGTGCTATCGAATTGGGCATAGCAGCCGCCCAAAAACCACCCGCCTACAAGAAAGGAGGAAGAATGCCCAAAAACTTTCAAAATCCTGTTGATGCCGATGGTGGTGGCACAATCATCGCCCATCCTAACGAATTTATGCTCAACGCAGAGCAAGCCAATACGCCCGAAGGAAGTAGGTTTGTAGATGTATTTGACAAACGACAAAAGAACGGTATCACAGGTCCATTATCGCCCGATGAAATCAAGTACATCAATCCATCCTGGATGCAAACACAGCCTGTTTATGCTAATATTCAACCCGTAATTGATTATCAACGCAGTCAATCATCTACTTTTGGTAATTCATCTTCATTTAGCAGTCCGAGTTCCACAGCTCCACAGCAAGGTAATTCATCAAACGATATGCAAGTAATGATGTCAAAATTCTTAGATGTGTTTGGCGAACATATTGAAAGTTTTGGGCAAAAATTGGATAAACCGCTCACCGCACACGCCGCCATCGGTGAAGAAGAAATATTTAAAATGGAACAAGAAAGGAATAAACTAACCCAAAAGTTAGACCAAACTTATGGTACAATCAATAAATCATTAATCCAATGACCCACCAAAACGACCTAAAACCGATTGTTTTTGATACCGTGGCGACCGATAAAGTCATCGGTACGGTATCAATTAACAACGTGCCAAAACATAGTTTGTCAGGTTTTCCCGTCATGGGTAAACTGACCTATTACTACGATAGCATATTGTCAAGGCTCAAAATTATGGAAGATTTGCCCGATTTTGAAACACCCATCAGGCTGACAAAACCGAACCTAAAAGTATCATTACAGGCAGAGGGACGTACCCGTAATATCTTTTTGACCTGCGGCAACACTTTTCCAAACAACCGTATTGTCAGCAATATCCAAATTCGTAAGACCTTGGAAGCTCCCAACCATGTTACGTATTTTGTCAAAGAACCCTGCGTTGCCAAACTTTTTGGCAGGGTCAATGCAAATGCCTGGGTAGAACTTGATCAAATAACCATCATCGACGACCCTAATAAAATCTTAGGTTTGTCAGAAGCGGGAGCGTTCTTATTCGTGAATTATCATACATATTACAGCATCCTGAATCCGCAGGAGTTCGATGAAGTTTCCTTTAAATTTGATACGCTGCCGTTCAAGCATTATACCAAATTTGATGCAACCTATACCGATTTCCCTTTCTATTTCACGATGCGAAATCAATACGGTTTCTTCGATAATTTCAGACTTTCGGGTAATCAAGAAATTGGACTTTCTTTTGTTCGTAATAGCATCGAAAACAACGAATCTGTGAAGCATATCTTCGCTGAAACAACCAAAAAGCTAACCGTTTTCACGGGTTTATTGGAACAAAAAGAGAAGGCTGCCATTGCCGTAAATCTCCAAAATTTAGATATGTTTCAATACCTAAACGGCAATCATATTCGGGTGTTGAATGAGTTAAAAGACATTAATGTACTCAATACCAAGGAGTTTCAAGACTTCCATAAACTCGAATTATCGTATTCAAAAATAACCCGCAGATACCAATGACGTACAGACTTTTAGTGCAGCAGAATTCAGCCTGGCATGAATTAGATTTACCCAACGATTTTAATTTGTCGTTGGTGTTAAATTCTGGATTTTTGGGTAGCAAACAATCGGGTTCATTTTCGTTCAGTTCCCAAATTCCGACTACACCTAAAAACTGTATGGTCCTCCAAAATGCAGAGAATCCGCAGATAATTATGGACCGTCGAATTGAATTGCCTGCGGTATTAATGTGTGGTTCTGACGAACTTTATACCTGGTACTTTATCTTACGCAATGTATCCGACACCAGCTACAAATACGACCTCCGTCAAACGCCAGGCAACCAACCCCGTAATTTTTACGAACGCAAATTATGGCAGCTTGATTTTGGATTCTTAGACTTTCCAAGCGTTATAAAAAAATCTAATTTCTGGACCATTGATTTATACGATAACCAAAACCTTTTTAAATATTTTGTTTCGCCTCCCGAGAACCCGATTGAAATAATTTTTGGTGGCAACTTACGCTTACCAAATCCAGTTTATTTTGAAATTTGGATAAACAATGTTTTGGTTGCTAAAACCCCAACGGGCGGTTCATCTGATGCTGTAGATTACTGGTTTAACACGCCCGACTACGAAGCAAGATTTTTGATTGTTACTAAAAATATCACAACGCATGATATTGTAATGTCAATTCCAAAACGTGGAACGGGTAGTATAAACGTTGTTTCACGAAAAGACCAAAATATTACGGAGGTAAAAATTAAAATATTTGAGCATTACCTTTCAAATCATATAGAAAAAGGAGCATTTATTAAGGAATACTCCCTTGTAAATCTATCCTACAACGATGTTACGGAGGCTATCAATAATTTATCAAAGAACCCGAACAATCACCCTTTTAAGTTCCTAACGTATTTCAACGAATCGTTTTATCCCACCGATAATACCCAATACGAAGGCATTGTAAATCAATACGTTCAATCCCCATCCGACGGCTCTTTGAAATTAAACGCAGGATTTGAATACAATTCTTATCCCATTTCACCGTGTTTTTCACTCAAATTTATGCTTGAAAAAGTGGCAATTATGATGGGTTTTACCTTGTCATCCGTCCATTTTCAGGATAAAATACTATCTGCCGATAAATATCTCGGCGAGTTACATCTCATCAACAATGTGGACTTTGCGACACAATTGCCAGGAACCACCATTCCCAGTAATGTGTACGGAACAAAAATGACTTTCGCTAATTTTATGCCCGATTGGACCGTCAAAGAACTCATTGATGCCGTTAGAACCACGTTCTGTTTAGCAGTCGAATATGATTTTGAAAATACTAAGTTAATTATCACTGAATGCAGCGATACGATCAATTCCAAATCTGTGATTGATTTAACGGCAAAAATTTCTCGCTATCCAACCGCCGAAATTACGGATAAAACCAATTATCAACTTAGTTTCAAAAATGCCGATGAAAAAGCCATCTCACAGAAGCATTATCCGACTGATGAGTTTATCACGAATAGTGAACTATCCTACACCAAAATTGAAGCAGGTTTCACGCCCGTACTCAACAATTTGGATTTAGACGAATTTCGATTGGTGGACTCAAATCCCTACATTCCAACTTGCAACGAAACCGCCCGAAGCATTATTTATATTGATCAGCAAAAAAATCGACCAGTTCCAAAACTTTGTTTTTATCTCGGTAACGATTCCAACGGGCTCAGCTACGTTGCCAAATCAGATAACCGAAATACTAAAATGGTTTTAGCCTGGGAAAATCAAGGTACGCTAAAAGGTCTTTTAGAATTTTACCGTTTTTATTTAGAATTTCTAAACAACACAACCCAGTGGACCGCTGACATTTGGCTATCAGAAAGCGAAATTGCCAACTTCCGTTTTGCACAAAAATACCTGGCGTATGGAACTGTTTTCATTCCTGAAACCATTAATCCCAAACTACCGATTAAAGATAAAATGAAAATAACACTGTTATCGATATGATACTTTTGTCCTTTCCAATTCCCCAATAAAATGAAAATTTTGATGAGTAAAACGTAAACAAAAACGAACGCTCATGAAGATTTTCATTTTATTTATTTCGCTTTTCCTGCCCCTGATGGGCATACAAGCCCAAACCATTAGGGACATATCAACCAAAGATGTACCCAAATACAAAATCAAATTTCGACCAATCAGTATCGACCCTAAGTTGGGTACAATTCGTACTGCCAACGAATATTTGGAGGATATTGAGTTAGACACTATCGTCAAAACGGTTGCCTCTATCGTTAGCACCAACTCCGATTTGGGCAAACCTATCAATTACGCTACACAAGCAGCTCTATTGACAAAGGCGGACAAATCACAGGTCAGTAATGTTGACAATACCCGTGACGTAAACAAACCCATTTCAGCCGCCACCCAAGCAGCACTCAATTCGCTTACTGCCTCTAACAGCACATCGCTAACAAGCATCACGAATACAACGGATGCTAAATTTCTGTTGAAGGCTGATAAAACTTATACTGATAATAATCTAAATCTGAAATTTGATAAAACAGGTGGCACCATCACGGGCGATATTGCCCTAACAGGTAACATCAACTATTTTGGTGGAGCAAAGATTACAGTTTCCGCCGACGGTAAATCCATCTCTATCAAGCCAGGTGGAACACCAAGTCCTCCAATCATAAAACCCCCATTACCTCTAATCGTAAAACCTCCAGTAGAATTATTCGTTACGCCTGTGGCTGTTCAAGAGGATTCTGTCAGGGGTTATTTATACAAAGGCAGGCAACTTTTTAAACAAACTTTTGACATCAGCAATGTAACAGGGTCATCAGTCATTTTAAGTAATATCCAAGATATTTATCACCTACAAGGAACTATTACTTACACAAATCCAAACGGCTATATTCTCAGCTACAATTTGCAAAATATAATCACAACGGGACTTAGCCTTCTCAAATATTCCATTATTGTGGGAACTATTACCATTAATCCCTACGATTATCCTAATTGCACGAATCAACATTTCAACGTTACCGCAGAATATACGAAGCGTCCTTAATTTTTTTCAACATTTTTTTAATCCCAAACAAACATGAAAAATTTATTTTTCTTACTGCTCATGCTATGCTTCGTCTCGGAAAACATAGCACAAGACTTGCCAGCTGATCAAAAACATCAGTCAGCAAATAAATCTAAAAGAGATCAAATACAGGAAGTTCAGCCTGATTCAAAATCTCAACCATCTGATAAGTCCGTTAAGAAGCAAAAAAGATACACAGTCGTTTTGCCTTTAAATAAAAATGAATCTAGAATGCTCCTTGCGGGTATTTTGACTTATTCAATTACTTATCCTGATTCGGTTGAAGCAGATTTAATGATTAATTTATTAGTTATTCAAAAATTTATTGATTCAAAAGATACTTTATCGGGCTATTTTGAAAACGTTCCCATAGAAGCTATCAGTTACGTAGAACAAAAATACTTTGGTAGAGAAGGCATTATGGGATATTCGCCAACAGAAGATAATAGGCAATTTGAAAATATGGAACGCATGATTGAAATGAATTTGCAGCAACTTGAACAGAACAAAGAAAGACTCAAAATAGCCCGTCAAGTTACGAGAGATAAGATTTCTTTTCAGTGCAAATACTATACCGCCAACGGCTACCCATGCCCCGCTGATACGCCAAAACTTGAAGTTACACCCGTTAAAAACGATGAAAACTAACATGAAAAAGAGAGCATTAATCATTTCGGGCGGGGGAGCAAGGGGCTTGTTTGCCGTTCAAATTTTGAAAAGAATGCGTGAAGACAACGTTGATATGTCTGAATTTAAAATTATTTCAGGCGTATCGGTTGGGTCTATTATCGGAGCAAAATTTGCTCAGGATGAGTTAGATATCGTCATTGATTTTTTCCCATTACTCCGCAATAGTCAGATTTACAAAGGAAAATTCGGGCTTTTGAGCATTGTCAAGAATCGCATTTTTGGCAAAAATTACATCATGGACGTGGAGCCACTTCATGAATTATTAAGCCAGCATATCAACCTAAAAAAGGCTCAATCTTCGGGTAGAACGTTTTTGATGGGTTTTGTTGATATGAATTCGGGTAAGTACGAGACCTTATCGCAGTTTGATTTTGATAATAACGAAGACTACATCCGTGCCATCATGGCGAGCTGTTCACAACCCGTAATCTGGAAGCCACAAAGTTTCAGAACTAAGGACGGTCGAGTATTTCAAAACGGGTCTGACGGAGGCATCATCACGGTTTCGCCCATTGGTGCAGCACTGAAACACAATCCTGATTCTGTCGTGATTATCAACTGTTCGCCCGTGGAAGCTCTGCCCCAAACGGACCTATCCAAAATGGAACAGGTGCTTTTACGCACGCTCGAACTTGCCGTTGGCGAGAGCTTTGCGAAGGATATGCGGGAGTTTTTACGACAAAATCGTGGCAGAAAGTATTTTGCAAATAAGATTTATCAGACCGATTTGCACGAAGATTCTTTAAATTTTGAGGATGAAAGCCTTTTGAAATTAAGAGTTGACAATGCAAATCTTAAATATGACGAACAAAAGAAATGAGAATAAAAATCATATTTGCCATGCTCCTGAGTTTCGGGAGCATGGCTAAACCCAAATTTGCCGTTGCTCCTGGCGATACAAATTATTTTCAGACGTCGGGAGCATGGGAATTGGTAAGTAACTGGTCGCTGGGACACGTCGCTGATTCCACCGAACACGTTAAAATAAAACCGAACGTCACGGCAACCGTGCAGAGTCACGTGAGCTGTAAGTCATTTAAAGATTTTGGAAAATTACAGTTTCTTTCGGGAGGTCCTTGGAGATTTTATATTAAAAAGAACGGATGAAATTAGGAAGAAACTTTAGAGTTGTCTTTGAGACTGACACGGTGATGTATTTTGAAGGTGATGGGAACTACTGCAAAATTCATTTTAAATTCGGAAAAAAGCAATCATACTCCAGATGCCTAAGCCAAATTCACAAAAAAGTAGGAGAACAATTTGTACGAATTCACCGAAAATACTTGGTTAACTCTACTTTTATCAAATCTTACAATTTTGATTCGATAGAATTGTACAATGGGTTAATTCTGCATATTTCACGACGAAAACTAAAAAATAAATTGAATTAATACATGAAAAAATATATCACTTTTATTTTGATTTTTCTATCAATTGAGGGCAATTCACAAATTATTTGTACTGGAACGCTTCTGCAAAGAAACGGCTATCAAGTATGTTATTCGCAAAAGCTTAATCATCCAATTTGGGTAATTTGGAGCTTAGATTCTACCGATTTGGGCGAAATTGAGCGACAAAACAATTTTAGAATAGATAACAATTTACCCGCAAAATTCTACAAAGCAAAGCCCTCAGATTATCGAAATTCGGGATTCGACAAAGGGCATCTTTGCAATTCGGGTGATAAAACCAAAACCCAAATTCTCAATGAGGAAACCTTCCTTCTTTCAAACATCATTCCGCAAGCTCCAAACTGCAATAGAATTACGTGGAAGAATCTCGAAGAAAACTGCCGAGAATGGGCAAAGTCGGGGTATCAATTACAAATTATTGCGGGAACTTACGGCACTGGTGAGTGGGTCAATTCGGCAAAAAGAAACGGCTGCACAAAATAAATATTCCTTCAAACGTTTGGAAGGTGATAAAATTAACGATGAATAATCAATCTGATTATCTTGTTGTGGATATTCCCAATTCACAAAATATAAATTTAAATTGGGAGCATTACAGAATATCTCGTCAAGAACTCGAAAGACGAAGTTTAATAGATTTTACGGAGTTTTTTAAATAAATAAATTCCTTTGTAATCATACATTTTTTTATAAAAAACCCTCTATTCTGGATGAATAGAGGGTTTTTTTGATTTGTAATGATACAGGGAATGTTTTCGTACTAATCATTATCTATTACGAAT
>JAYUOX010000264.1:0-11326 GCA_043760595.1 Cytophagales bacterium | reverse complement strand
AATTACGAAAATTTATTCTCGAAACCATTATGAAGACAGTTTCGAGTTCCAGTCCTTTCGTATAATTTCGGATTTTTCAAGCACCCTATTCTTAACGGTCTCGGGTGATACATTTTCAATTTTTGCAATCACCTCGCAATAATCTTGTAACAACCCTTTCGCTATCCAGAGCGAATTGAAAGTTTCATCAAAGTTTTTGTTTTCCATTTTTTTTCGTTTGTTTGTCAATAGTCGGGTTCGTCAAGATGCCCGACTATTGTTTTTATCTACACACCCCACAACGCCCTCCCCTCTTCGCACAATGCTTGCAATATTTACAATTCTTACAAGCGGAGCAGTATTTTGAGCCAGTGCATTTTCGCCCTCTATTTGTTCCTAAATTTGTCGATTGCAGAGACACCAAGATTAAAAGCAGTACCGAGAATATAGTTAGTTTTCTTTTCATTATTTTGTAAGTTTTCAACGCCCAAACGTTTGTATAATTTATTGATAAATCTATCACAATGCCCCTTTGTACACTTGACGGATAGATACTGTAATTCTTTCGTTTGTAGATTCCAATACCTCAAATTAAAATAGTCAAAGTTCTTTTTTGTTAATTCCTTTGACGACAAAACGCCCATAACCGCCCCAAATTCTCCCGCAATAGCCGTACCCAAAGCGACTTTCCCCATCATTCCTCCCCTTTGTTCAAAAACATACCCCTCATCGCAAAACACATTCAATATTTGCAAATCGTGTATTTTGATTTTTGAGAAAAGCCCCGTGGGAATCTGCAAACCGTTTTCACAAAGCTGAATGTATTTTTTGCCCGTGGATAGTTCTCTGTTATCAGCATATTCCAAATTCCCAACGATTACCGAATCAGAAAGCCAATTAGTAATTTTCTTTCCGACATCCAAATTTTGAACACTCAGCAATTTATCGGGTAATTTCGGTTTCATTTCTTCCTTTTTTTCGGTCTCAATATGCTCCCTAATCGGAAATCCACATGAGGGGCAAGTCGTAGCCCTGTCGCTCAAATTCGTTTTGCATTCTGGACAATTAATTAACGCCATTTTGATAAGTGTTTTTAAGTTTCTTGAAAGTAACAAGAAAATAGACTTACGACAAGATAAATAACCCATAAAATACTAAAATGAAAATAATTACTTTTTTTGTTGTAAATTTTACCGAATTAATTTTTTATTTACATTTTTTGTTGTAATTTTACATCATCAAACAAAAGGAAAACAAAAAATGACACATTTAGAACGCCAAGAGCAAAACCGAATTAGTAAGCAAGACAAGCCAACGGGGTGCAAAATTATTGAGGTTGTTGAGTTCAACAGGAACTATGAATACCAACAACTAATCGAAATGTACGGAGCGGAACACGTCGACCCTATCACACTACATTGTAAGTAATCAAAACAGGGAGGGTAACACCTCCCACTAAACATAAATTAAAATGCAACTCGAACAACTAATAACAATCAAAAAACAGTGCAAATTAACCGATATGGAAATGGCACGTTTCAATCAAATGGTACTCAATCAAGGTAGTTATCCAAACGGGAGAACGGCAAAGGAAATGAGAATTAACCAAGTCAAAATTGAAAATCTTATTTCGTCAGGACACATGAAAAAAACGGGTTTTTGCTACACAAACGGAGGAAAAAACAGAGAAGATTTATTCACAATAACCATTGATAACAAATGAAAAAGACCACCCAAAGCCCAGAGAGAGTTTCGCAAATTATAGCGGAATCCCTAAGCAAAAGACAAAAGCCCTACGCTTCAATCTCCTCATTTTTCAACCCCAAAACACAGCTTTACGAAGTTGTCATGCGATGAAAAATTACGGTCAGGAAACGCCAGAAGGCTTCTTTCGAGTAATCATTACGATACTCGGCACAATGCTAATTATTGCTTACGGATTATCAAAAATCATTTAATATTTTCACAATTATAACAAACAAACACAATGCAAGAAACACAAGAGTTCATCGCAAAAGGGTACAAATTACCATCAAAGTCAGAACAGTTTATGAAATTAAAAAATGGGCAAAACAAGTTTAGAATACTCAGCCCAGCCACGTGTGGGTATGTCGTTTTCGACCCCCTCAAAAAGCCTCACCGCCGATTAGAAGAGGAAGGGGCGTTTTCCGAACAGGAACTCAACGAGTTGGGAACGGAGGACAAATGCAAGCATTTTATGTACTTTTTAGTTTGGAATTATCAAGAGGGAAAAGTACAGGTTTTAGAACTGACCCAGCAGTCTTTAAAAAAACCACTTTTGGATTACATCGAAAATGAAGAGTACGGCAATCCATTAAATTACGATGTTTCAATCAAGAAAGAGGGCGAATCATTGACAACGCAGTACAGTTTAATTGCATCGCCACCAAAGCCTCGTGCTGAAATAATCACCGAGGAACTGGCAAAAATTAAGTATAACCAATTTGCAATTATTGACGGAAATTGTCCACTTGACTAAATTTTAAGGGGGAGAAAGTCCCCTCATCTTTTAACACTCGAAAAAAATCATGGAAATAATACAAGCAATGCAAACAAGCGGATTAGACAATCAAAAATCCGAAATATTACGGTCAAAATTTGAAGATTTTAGCGTAAAAATTGGCGAATGGAAGGCTAAAACAAGCGAACTCGTAATTACAAACGAGTCGCAAACAGCCGAAATAATGACGGCAAAAGAGGGGCATAAGTTTATGCGAGGGGTCAGAATTGACATTGAAAAAACCCGTAAGAATCTCAAAGAAGACTCCCTAAAAGAGGGCAGGGCGATTGATTTAGTTGCAAAATTACTGATTGAACAAATAACGCCTATCGAAATTGACTTGCAGCAAAAAGCAAAATTTATTGAGATTCAGGAGGAAAATCGCAGGGCGAAAATTACGCAAAGTAGAATCGTAAAATTGACAGAATTAGGCTACGCAATACCTAACATTTCAATTATTTCAGAAACCACCGATGAAATGTTTGAAATATTCCTTTCGGGTCTCAAAACCGAAGCAGAAAAACGGGAATCCGATCTTCAAGCATCCGAAAAAATCAGAATCGAAGCCGAACAAAAGGCGGAACAAGAACGCCTTGAATGTGAACGCATCGAAAAGGAACATAAGGAGTCGCAACGCAAAGAAAACGAAAGGCTAAAAATTGAAGCCGAAAAACGAGAGGCGGAAATTGCGGAGGAACGCAAAGCAAATGAAAAAATCAGACTCGAACAGGAAGCCGAAAACAAAAGAATACAGGCGGAAAAAGATGAATTGATACGGATTGAAGAGGAACGAAAAACACAGGAACAAGTCGAAGAACTTAACCGATTGGAAGCGGAGCGAAAACAAAAATCAGCCCCAGACCGTGAAAGAATCCTGTATTATATTAATGCCTTAGAATGTGAATTAGTAAGCATTCCGCAATTAGAGAATAGCGATTTAGACCGTTTTATTATAGTTCAAATCTTAAATCCCATTGAGCAAATTATCGCAAACGCAAGATTAAAATTTCAAGATTTATGACAAACGAAGAATACAGAGCTTTACCCAGAATTTCAAACAGCGACCTTACAAATATCAAAGGGTTGCTGTTTGGAATACCAAAGCCCCCCTTGCCACAAAACGCCTTTAATTTCGGAACGGTTATTCATGAAGCCGTTTTAGAACCTCACCTTAATAGTCCTGTATTGCAAGGCGTTGATTACGAGTTAGTTAGTCGAATAATTAATGAATGTGAAATAAACGAACTGTTACAATTCGTTTTGATGCGTTCAGAAAAAGAAAAAGTGGTTTTGTGGGAAAAATACGGACTTCCTTTGAAGTCGAAACTCGACATCATTTTTAATGGTTCGGAGGTTTGGGACCTAAAAACCACCTCATGTTCGTCAAAACAAGCCTTTGAAAAATCGTGTATCGAATACAATTATTACAGGCAAGGGGCTTTTTATTTGGACAGTATCAACGGGCAAAACTTTACGTTTGTAGGCATTTCTAAAACGGCAAAGAAGAACCCTATTTTCTTCGTCAGAATGACCCCAGAAATGATAAAATTAGGCAGATTGGAATACGAATCGTTATTGAAATTTTGGAAAAACAACAACCTAAAACTCCCGAACACATGAATATAACATCCTTAGAAGTATCGAAAAAGCTAAAACGATACGGACTAATTCAGGGTAATTCAGAATACTATTATTCAAAACGTCTTTATAGTTCTGACTATGATATTGAATACAAAACAAAAATCAGATTAATTTCCATTGATGGATTGTTATGGTGGGAACTCACAAAATTAGCGATTTCATTGGGTTTTGATGTTTCCGAAGTGTCAGAAGTACGATGCCAAAACACGGCAGACGAACAGGCTTTTAAACTCATAGAGTTGTGTATTTTCAAAAAAATACGGCTTGATTATAAGCCCCCAGTAACGATTTTAGAACAACAAAAATTATTTTAAACATCCAGCAAAATGAAAATTACAATAGTAAATAGATTCAATGAAAAAGAAATTTTCACACATGAACCAGAAGAGAATAATCTAAAAAATACCGTATTAGAGGCAATCAAAAGCGATGCGGATTTGAGCGGTGCGGATTTGAGCTGTGCGGATTTGAGCGATGCGGATTTGAGCTGTGCGGATTTGAGCGGTGCGGATTTGAGCGGTGCGGATTTGAGCTGTGCGGATTTGAGCGATGCGGATTTGAGCGGTGCGGATTTGAGCGATGCGGATTTGAGCGATGCGGATTTGAGAATTTACAAAAACGATATGTTTTTAGTCTTAATTTATGCGATTTCCGAAATTCCTAATCTTATCAGGGCAATTAAGGAAGGTAAAATTGACGGATCAACCTGCACGGGTGAATGTTGTTGTTTGTGCGGAACACTCGAAAAATCACCCGTTTCACAGATAACGAATAGGGTTGAATCTGTCAGAGATTCATCACGTCCAATTGAAATGTTTTTTGCGACTATCAAGAAGGGAGACACGCCCGAAACAAGCTATAACGCAAAAATGGCTCTCGAATGGTGTGAGGAGTTCTTGGGGTTAATTGGTTGATTTTTAATAATTTACGATATGGAACATTCACAATATTGGTATTCATTTTACAAAAAAAACGACACTATCCATCAGTTTAGTGTTCGTGCTGAGCAAAAAAAACAGTTTAAAGATTTTGGAGATGCTCTTGAATTTTCAAAAGAATACGATTTTGAAATTATGATGAGAGATTATGAAATTAAGGGGGAGATATTTTTCGATATTTTTGAATTTAGTTACATTTGGCATGGCGAAAAGCCTTCGATAAATAACTTTGACGAAGACGAACCAAGCGGATACTTAGAGATGAGAATGATTCGTATTAGCCCAAAAAACAGTTTAAATTGGGCGTATTCAAGAAATAATTAACCCAAAAAAAGCCTCTCCAAACATCGGAGGGGCTTTAAAAATTCAATAAAAAAATCACTCTACTTTTTATTTTTTAAGTACAAAATACGTGGTAAAAATCGCACCAAAACGCCATATCCAATTTTCAAGCCTTGATTTTCGCCTACTTTTCCGCAAATCCTGCATATCGAACTTCATCATTTCATTATCCACAATCGTTTTGTTTGTCAATAATGCCAAAGAGTCTAAGCGATTCATTGCTGAGTTTCGCTGATTGCGTGTAATTAACAAAATTTGTTCGTTAATCGTCAAACTTGCTTTGCAAACGTTCAATTCCGACATCGTAGATAACGCTTTGATTGCCCCGTGACGTGATAACAGAAAGGCATTACCGCTCGTAGTATCGGGATAATTCAGCTTGTAATTTTGCCCGTGGCATCCTTGCCAAAGTGTCAAGATACAAAAAATGGTAATTAATAATCTGTTCTTTTTCATTGCCTAATTTGATTATTTGTAAGCTATCCACGGATATTTTCGCCCGTAAATCCTTGTTATTTGACACAGTACGGCTCGCAATTTCCTCTAATTTCCCCCTTTCTTTTTTGAATTTCAGATAATACACCGTTCCAAAGACAATCGGAATGATCAGCACAAAAACAGGAATTTGTATTTTGTATTTCAGAAAATCTACAATCTTTCCGAAATACGGAGCGATAATACTAATCGCCTTTTGTAAGAGCGTAAAATTCATTTTTTTGCTTTTTATGTTCCCGTCTGGTCATAGTGTTTAAGGCTTTCAGATTTGATAATTGCACATCGTTACTCGCTAATAGTGAATCACTTACCGAAATTTGGTAATTAATTTTCTGTATTTTTTTCTCCAAAACAGCCGTCCTGTCGCTTAGTTCTTCCGCTACAAGTCTATTTTCAATAATAGCGGAGCGATACCCTGTTACGCACGTATCGCAAACCCCGTTTTGTTCAGCATCCAATCGCTTCAATTCAATAGCGATTTTTGAAATCGTATCGACTTTGAACTGAATAGAATCCACGTAGGCAGTTATCGAACTGTCAGGATTGAATAACGAATTACCACCCACGTAGGCGTTTTCATTGGGTTCTAAACAGCTACATAGCATAGCAATCAGAACAAAAGGCAAAAATAATTTTAACTTGTTCATGTTAGTATTTGATAATTTTTGTGAATTGATTTTAATTTTATAAGTCTATTTAACCAGCCTTTTAGATTATATTTTTGACTTCCGACTGCAATAGAATAATAGTAATTTACTCTGTGTTTGTATATTTTCTTGTATAGTTTTTCGGGCGGGTATTCGTTGATAGCTCTTAGGGTTTTTGCTCCAATTCTCCCATCCGCAACCACACCTACGATTCTTTGAATTGCCTTGATGTTGCTATTTTTACGCCCTGAACCCGAATTGACAATAAAATCATAAAACAGTTCCGCTACGGCTTGATTTTTAATAGAATCGGCTTCGATTGCATCCCAATAATATTTTTTATAGATAGGTTTTACGTCTTGTAATGTGGTTAGTCTAAGGTCGTTTTTCGTAATTTTTCCACTTTTATCTTTATCGCAGTTCAAACAAAATTCTCTTCTGCACCACGTTAAATAAGTTTTGAGAGTAATTCCGTATTTCGTTGGACCACCTTTGTCATTTTTTGCAACGGTGAACAAAACACCCTCTACATGAATTGTATGAGGAAACGCAATTTCAAAACTCCCCTGCCCTTTGCAAAGGCTTGAAAAAAATATCAAAGTAAGGATTAAGTAATATTTCATACACTATTTTGGATTAAGTAAGACACCCCAGCGAGTTTATGCTTGTTTACATACCTCGCTAATATATCTCGTTGATTTTGAGTTAGTTGTGGCGGAACTATTACTTTGAATCCTCCATTTTCAACACTACTAATTTTGATTGTACCCTGTTGAAATTCAAACAATCGGTTCAAATAAAACTGCAAACTCCACGCTGTCCCGTTCTGATTGACAAGCCTAATTGTCGATTGCTCAAATATCGACCAGTCGTTTATCAGCGTTTGTATCGGAGCAAAAACACTCCTCAAAACTCCCTGAAACCTATCGTTACGCTTGTAATAAGGCGTTAATTGCCTCACGTAATCATTTGTAATCACAAACGGAACGGGTGAATCTGGTATCACGGGTTCATTCACAATCACGGGCGGAACTGGTGGGGGCGGTGGGGGTGGGGGTGGTTCGGGTTGCCCAAAATACGGGGCATAATACACCGTTGGGCGTAACTCGTTATCCAGCCAATTTTTGCTGTTTGATAACCGCAATTTGGGCGAATTGTCAGATAACTTGTATAATTCTATTTCGTCAAATGTCTGGTAGCCCCTCGGCACTTCGACCCCGTGAACCGTTGCCAGTCCGTCAATCAAATTTCCTGCCCCTCTGACCCCTAAAACGTTTGCTGTTGTCGTATTGTCAAGGTCGTAATTATAACTTTCTAATAACAAATTCCAACGAAAACGATACGGAACGTTTCGCAAAATAAACCGTTCCCCTTCGTAAATAAACTTCGTAGAATTAACCTG
Organism: Cytophagales bacterium; assembly: GCA_043760595.1. GTDB lineage: Bacteria > Bacteroidota > Bacteroidia > Cytophagales > Spirosomataceae > Arcicella. Next base: position 3,361 of record JAYUOX010000264.1, on the reverse strand, counting down.
CGTAATACCAAAATTTCCGTTTTCAATGTCCTCATTGGGTAAGCCGTCCATTGAAATATATTGCACTCGGCAAAATATTCTGGACTTAAACAAGGCAATGTTATCAATCTGAATATCAACCAAATTACTTTCAACCGTTTCAGTAGGCAGGAAAGAACCCACCCCGTCTGAATCATTAAAAACCAACGGGTCAGCCTTCGTGTAGTGTTGAAACAAAACATCCCCGCTTAAACTATCCGTTACGGTGATTAAATGCCGTGGTATCTTGTTATTGACGTTATTCTCTCCCGAATCCCGTTGTGAATTGAGTATCAGGATTTTAAACATATTCTATTACCGAGGTTGTATCAAATGCGTAATAACCAGCTTCCGAAATCGTACTCATCACAAACGTAACCCCTGCCACACTCGAAGACGTAATCGAACAGTCAAGCACGGCTTCCAACGTCATCAGGTGCGTTTCTAATTCACGCCACCTGAATTGACTATCAAAGGGTAAATTTTGAATAAAGGCAATTATGGCACTTTCCACGGGTTTGAAAGACGTATTCAAAATCAGCGTTCCATTAGCATTACAGACGGATTTATTAAGTTGAACCTTCAAATTAAGTTTCAAAATCTCTGCATCAATACTCCGAATATCGACTCGAACCCCTGCAAATCTCACGGCATCCATGTAATTCTTAAAACTCGAAATTTCGGAAACTGCCAATTTTTGCAACTTCCCGCTACTGTCCGTTTTAGCTACTTTCAGTAAGATTTTTGAGCCTACACCGTCCGTAACTTCATTAGCGGATGCTTGCGAAATTAACCGCTTATTCAAGTCAATCACAGGATAAACCACCCCAAAACGTTCAATATTGAAATTGTCTCCGTGCTGATAGCATTTCGCTTTACTCACATAATAGAATAAATCGCCCTTTTCTTGTTCATCAATTCGTCTCAAAATATCGGTTTTGAACGTCTCTACTCGCACTTCAAACAAACGAATCAGTAAGGCAAACATCTTTTTCATCAAACCCCAGACCGATGTTTGAGACGTTGAATTTAGGGTTGTCAAAGCCTGTTCGTTGCGTTGTGCTTCGTTTATCTCCCCGTAAATCTGTTCAAAAGTTCTCATCTAATATTTGGTTTTTGTACTTGAAAGTCTTGCTGAATCAAAGCCGTATAATCGCCTTGAAAATTTGTTACTGGCAACCAAATGGCGGGATTGTCAGTAATGATTTGTTCAATTGCCGTAACGTGTCCGTATTTACGGGTCGCCACGTCAAACCATGAATCAAAAATTATATCGCTTATTGTTTCGTTCTTCGCCATGCTCTTAATCCAAAAATACGGACCATCCAATACATTATTTTATGCCGAAATTTCCCCTTCGGGTCGCTTTCATTACAGATTCTCAAAAACTCTACATCCGCCATTTTACGGGCTTCGTATTCCCCTAAAACCTCCTGTTTATACTGCATATCATACAAAAAATCATGAATTAGAGCCCCCCGATTATACTTGCCAATCGGAGGGATAAAACTCCACAATATCGGCGGCACACTCGCAAAGTCCGTTACATAACCCGCAGGTACGCAAATTTCATTACCGCACGATAATTTGTGATACACGGGTTTGTTCAACTCCCACCAGTCGGGTTTGTCGTTGATTCCTTCACGATATGTTACCGATATTTCGTTCATTAGTTGTAATCATTAAGAATGCCCATTTTGTCGTTTCTCAAAATAATCATCGTTATCAACTCGTCAAACAACTTTCTTCGCTCTCCGTCTCCGTTCAACAAAGCAAAAAGAAAATCAAATTCATTGATAGCCCCTTCGTCTGTCTGCTCGCAAGGCATCCCCGTAGGCTGTACCCATCCTGTTTTTAATTGTTTCAAGACGATTCCATTCGGTATAATTTTGCTCCAAATCTCGTCTTCTAATTTGTGAATAATTGAAAAGTAAAGGATTGCACTTCTATTTTTGTACGACACAATCACGTCCATTACTTCAATCACTCTACTTACACCCTGTAAGTTTGGATGTTCTGATATTTTAATATTTTCCATATTTTTTTAATTCATGTTAAATGATGATACTTGTTGCCATGATGTTCCGTTGAAAAAACACTTCTTTTTGAGCGTTATATTATACACCTCTAAGCCTTCGGCAGGTGAAACAATACCATTAATTTGTGCGGTTGTCATTCTTGGTAAAAGAACACCCTTTGTCGTCGATACTACATCAAGCATCGAGCTTGCGTGTGGCGTTACGTTGCCTATTCCTAATTGATTGACGAAATTATAAATACCCTCAAAATCAAGCGACGAGCCTCCGTAATTGCTGGTTACAAATTTTAATTTATTGGTGGATGTTCTGAAAAAGCGAAGCCATACGAGGTTGTTATCTCCCCATTCCTGCAAAGGAAATGAGTCGGAAAATCCATGCAATAACAGAAACGTTCTATTAATATTCAATCCATCTCCTACGTGTATTACAGAGACGGGGTTTTGGTTTCTAAATCCAAAATCCCCCGAACTTGTAATAATTAACTTTTTTGACAATACAGAGTCAAAAGCCGTCTCAAAAATTATTACCCCTTCGTTTGCATGAGACCCACTACCTAATTTTGAGGCTGTTATTTTTGCAAGGTCTCCGAATCCATTTTTAAATAAAATTGACTTCCCGTTTTCGCCATTGCCTGTTAATGCTATCAAAACTTCGTCAGACATAGACGAGTCGTTCCCTTGTATGTGAAGTTTTGATATTGGATTATTTGTATTTAATCCGATTCTTCCCTCAATCTCAATAACACTCGGTAAAATTTTAGGGATTAAAGCCGAATTTTGAGCAATAACAGTAGCCACATTAGCTTCTAACTGAGTCATCCGCAAAGCGTTCTCAATCTTAATCCACCCGCCCGAAGTACACATCACAAAATCACCAACCCCAACCATTAATTTTTGAGATTCCAAAGCCCCCCAGCGTAATTCTTTCGATTGTGAACCGCCCGAAGTTGTAATGATACGATATACCCACATCCGATTTTCAAGGCTTGGAACAGGCAAAAGTTGCACATTTCCCGAAATAGAAAAATCACCTTTCCATTGCCACAAACTCGGAAACTTTACCCATTGCTCATTAATCGGTATCGGGTCAGAAGGTAGCGGGGGCAAATTGGCAGGTCTCGGAATTTCTAAAAACGTGCCGTTGGGAATTGACAACGCATAAGCCTGTACCTCTCTTAATTTTAGAAAGTAAGCCCCGTCCGAAGCCTTATAAATCTTCAAAGCGTCAGGAAATTCCGTAAAAATTATTATTTCGTCTGTGTTCATCTTATTGATAGTAAGCGTTTATTTTAATCGTATCACTGG
>JAYUOX010000263.1:0-3913 GCA_043760595.1 Cytophagales bacterium | reverse complement strand
GGCTGAATCGTTGGACTTCCCATTGAAGGTCTGATTCATACAAATCACAGATGTGAGTGTATAATTTGATAAGTTTGAGTGATTTTTCCATAATTCTCAAACAATTTTATACCTCACTCTGTCTTTTTTTTAGAAAAATTTAACCCGTAATTCGCATAAGTTATAAGTCAGTAAGTTGTTACGTTAAAAAAAGCCTTAGATTCTATTTTTAACTATAATTTGGACTAAAACTAACTCTTGACTGATGAACATTACCACATTTAACAACTCAAAAATTAACAACTTAACAACTTGATAAAATGCCCTGCCCAGTCCCACCAACCTCCTTTTATTTCTCAGTTCGTTTCTTAGGAATCGGAACTGAGGATGACCAATGTTTCCAAGAAGTCAGCGGATTGAAAGTTGAATTGGAAGTAGAAGAAGTAAAAGAAGGCGGTGAAAATCGGTTTGTTCATAAACTTCCCAGACGGACTAAATATCCGAATTTGGTATTGAAAAGGGGAATGTTGTTGGACACGGCATTGGTCAGATGGATGGAAGGTTGTTTTAATAATTATTTCACAGCGTTGGGGAATCTATCCGCCAAATCAACGGTGGATATTGTCATAAGTCTTCTGAATGACGCAGGAACACCCATTGCCACTTGGAATGTGATGGGAGCAATCCCCGTAAAATGGGAATATTCAGGATTTAAAGGACAACAAAATGAATTAGTTTTTGATAACATAGAATTTTCTTATCGAATGTTTACCAGAATTTTATAAACCTAAATGTATGCCAGTCGTCATCAATGAAATAATTATCAGAGCATCCGTAGCTGCAACTGAGCCAAGTACTGGAAATAGTATAATTGACTGTCCACCCGCAACTAATAGTGTGGATGCCAACGGTGATATGGTCGAAAAAATCTTAGAACTATTAAAAGAAAAAACCGAAAGATAATGGCTGATTTAGACAAAAATATGCTTTGGAATTTGAAGATTATTCCTGTTCAAGATGATAACCCTCTACCAGCACCACCATTTGTGCCTTTTTTGGCAATGTTTAATCCTGATAGCTTTGATATAAAGGAAGACATGGATTATGCCGCCGACTGTACACATGGAAGAGACGGCAGTGGATTGATTTTTAGAGGTGTAAAACCACGTGAGTTCAAAATGGATTTTATCCTTGACGGTACAGGTGTGAACAAAGGAGATGTAAAAATACCCGTAACCGCCCAAGTGCTATCTTTCCGATTAACCACCTCTTTGATGGTAGGGAGTTCGCATCGCCCACCACGTCTGATGGTTCAGTATGGCACATTTATCTGTTATTGCCGTTTGAAAAGTTCCAGTATTACTTACACAATGTTTGATGTAACGGGACTACCAATTAGAGCAAAAATATCAGCATCTTTTATAGAAGAGAAAAAAAGTGTTTTCTCAGATTTACTAAATATGCTATCTTCCCCCGACCTCACACACATCCGTGAGGTTCGTGAAACGGGAGAATTATTACCCATGATTTGCCATGAAATTTATGAAGACCAAAATTATTATATCCAAATAGCCAAAGTCAATCGTTTGAAAAATTTTAGAAGATTACAGGCTGGTACTCAACTGATTATGCCACCTTTTACTAAATAACGCCATGCCAGATAGAGGAGTTATCATAAAAAAAGTATTCATCAACAACGTTGAACTGAACGATACGATACCCCTGAGAAGTTTTTACATCAGTAGATCCTTCAATAAAGTGTCGTTTGCGAAGGTATTTTTCCATGATGGAGACCCTGCTCGCCGTGATTTTTTGTTGAGTAATGATAATAAATTCAAACCTGGTAATGATATAAAAATTCAGATTGGAGATACTACTGGGCAAGATACCGTCTTTGAAGGAATCATCGTTAGGCATACCATCAGAGCAAGGCAAAATCAGCCTTCCTATTTGATGATTGAGGCAAAGGACAAAGCCATAAAAATGACCCTGAGCCGCAAGAACGCCTATTTTTTGGATAAAAACGAAAAAGAAATCTTACAAGCTGTTGCAGAACCATACAGTTTGCCGATTGATTTTCCTCCAACATTTAATCCTACACCAGCATCGCCCATTCCGCCAATGGTGCAGTATGAAGCCACTGATTGGGATTTTATGATTTCGAGGGCAGAAGCTAATTCGACGTGGGTTTTGACGGACGATAACCAATTGAAAATCATGCAACCAAGTCTTACGGGTGTGCCTGTGTTGGTAGCGAGTTACGGTACAAATATCTTGGAATTTGAAGGCGAAATGGATGCTCGAAGACAAGCCAAAAGTTTCACCGCCAAGACCTGGGATTATGCTCATCAAGAAGTTGATTCTTCGAGCGAAGGTAATTTTTCTTTTTCGGGAGATAATGGAAATTTGACGGCAGATGAAATTGCAGACCCTTTTGGGGCAGATATAAAACTCAATCATTCGGGAAATTTAAGCGGTGAAGAAATCCAACATTGGGCGGATGCTTACGAGATGAAAAATAAACTTTCAAAGGCAATTGGTAGAGTAAAAATTGATGGAAATGCCAACGTAAAACCTGGCTCAATCATCACACTCGCAGGGGTTGGAGATAGATTTAATGGCAATGTTTACGTAACGGGCGTTTTGCATCATTACGAAGGTTCTTGGCAAACTGATATTCAATTTGGTTGGGCGGAAGACTGGTTTTATAAGAAAGAAAACGTCATGGAAAAACCCGCTTCGGGCTTATTGCCTGGGGTGAATGGTTTGCAGATTGGGAAAGTTTTGGAGGTTGAAGCAAGCACAGCATCGGGTAATCAATACAGAGTGAAAGTTCGCTGTCCACTCATTTCAACAGAACAAGAGGGTATTTGGGCAAGAGTTGCCACTTTGGGAGCAGGTGAAAATAATGGTGTAGTTTTTCGCCCACAAGTAGGCGATGAAGTCATTTTGGGATTTCTGAATGATGACCCACGAGAAGCCATTATTTTAGGGTATCTGCATAGTTCTCAACGACAACCTGATGTTTTGATAGACCAAAAATACGGAATTGTAACGAAGGAAGGTTTGAAAATAATTTTTGATGATGAGCAAAAAAGTATTCAGATAATTACCCCTCAACGTTCCCTCAAAATTGACGATACCGCTGGGGAAATCGAAATAAAAGATTCTACCAATTCAATAAAAATGGATAGTACAGGAATCACGATTCATAGTAATACAAAAATCACAATCGACTGTACCGCAGGGGTTTATATTAATTGAGGGGGTTTAGGTATTAAGATTTAGGGGTTAGGTAAAATAGTTTATTAAGTTGTACTCACCCCACCCAACCCTCCCCTCGAAGGGAGGGCTTATTGAGCTTAAAAGCCCTCCCTTCGAGGGGAGGGTTGGGTGGGGTTAATGTGTATAACTTGCCTAACCAGTTCAGTTAGGTATTGAGAAAGTCGTAAAATATCTAAAATCCGAAATAAAAAATCTAAAATCCAAAATCAAGTTATGCCATTTGCAGCCAGAGTAACCGACAACCATACTTGCCCAGCCGTGAACCCTAATGGAAGCCCTCATACGGGCGGACCCATTATGCCCCCAGGCGTACCAAACGTAATGATTGGCGGTTCGCCCGCTGCAACAGCAACAAACCAATGCACTTGTGCAGGACCGCCAGATATAATTCAACGAGGCTCAATCAGTGTTTTTATCAATCAAAAACAAGCAGCCCGACAAGGCGACCCAACGGCTCATGGCGGAATGATAGCAGGTGGTTGCCCAAATGTGATTATTGGAGGATGAATTGATTTTGGATTTTCGATTTCGGTTGTATGATATTTTTTTGTTGTAGGGGCGTATCGCATACCAATGCTGTCAACTTAAGAAATTTGTCCGATTAACGCTGGCAGGGTTTTGAATCCTGCCAGCGTTGAAACGGGGAATT